>CAZZZX010000012.1:0-18642 GCA_964658585.1 uncultured Novosphingobium sp. | reverse complement strand
CCGCCGCCGCCGCGCCCGCGGCGGCGGCGGACACCTTCGCCGCGGTCGATCCGATGATCGGCACCGGCGGCGAGGGCCACACCTTTCCCGGCGCGGCGGCGCCGTTCGGGATGGTGCAGCTCTCACCCGACACCGACACCCGCCACGTCGTCCGCGATGCGTACAAATGGGCGGCGGGGTATCGCTATTCGGATCCGACGATCGAGGGCTTCAGCCACACCCATTTCTCGGGCGCGGGGCACAGCGATCTCGCCGACATCTCGGTGATGCCGGTGTCTGGCGAGACGGTGCCGCTGGAGGCGGGCGATCCCGCGGCGCCGGGCTCGGGCTATCGCTCGCGCTTCCGCCATGCCACCGAACGCGCAGAGCCCGGCTATTACGCGGTGACGCTCGACGACCAGAAGGTCCGGGCCGAGCTCACCGCGGGCACGCGGATCGGCGTCCATCGCTACAGCTTCATCGAGGGTGCCGCGGCGCATCTCGTCGTCGATCTGCGCACCTCGCTCTATACCTCTCCGGGCAAGGTGCTGTGGTCGTCGATCCGGCTGCGCCCCGACGGCACGATCACCGGCTGCCGCCAGACCCGCGGCTGGGCGCCCGACCGCACGCTGTGCTTCGCGATGCGCGCGAACGTGCCGCTCACCGGCCACGCCTTCGTCTCGACCGAGACCGATATCACCTACAAGGGCTTCCAGGGGCCCGGCCGCGGCACCGATGCGGTCGCCGAGCGGCAGGGTCGCGCCCTGGTCGCACGGCTCGATTTCGGGCATCCGACGCGTCCGCTCGAGCTCAGGGTCGCGATCTCGAGCGTCGACGAGGCGGGTGCGATCGCCAATCTCGACAGCGAGCCCGGCGATTTCGACGCGATCCGCGCGAAGACCCAGGCCGCGTGGCGGCACGAGCTCGATGCGGTCACGCTCGACGGGATCCCGCGATCAGGACCAGCGTCGCGACCGCGCTCTACCACGCACTGCTCGCGCCGGGCATCGCAGGCGACAGCGACGGGCGCTGGCGCGGGCCGGACAATCAGGTCCATGCCAACCCGGGCTTCGCCTTCCGCTCGACCTTCTCGCTATGGGACACGTTCCGCGCCGAGCATCCGCTGCTCACGCTGATCGAGCCCGCCCGGGTCAATGCCGACATCGTCCGCTCGCTGGTCGCCAGCCGCGAGGTCAGCCCGTTCGGCATCCTGCCGGTGTGGCAGTATCAGGGCCGCGAGACGTGGACGATGATCGGCTATCACGCCGCTCCGGTGATCGCCGACGCGTATATGAAGGGCATCGGCGGGTTCGACGCGGAGGCCGCGCTGGCGGCGATGGTGGCGAGCGCGGATTACGGCCCCTATGGCGACCTCGCCGACTACAAGACGCTCGGCTATGTCCCGATCGACAGGGAGCCCGAGGCGGCGTCCAAGACGGTCGAATACGCCTATGACGACTGGTCGATCGCGCGGATGGCGCGCGCGATGGGCAGGGCGGACATCGCCCGGCGCTTCGAGGCGCGATCGCGCAACTGGCGCAACGGGTTCGACATCAAGACCGGCTGGGTCCGCGCGTGGCTCTCGACCGGGGCGTTCCGCGCGCCGTTCGATCCGGTGTCGATCAAGTACGGATCGGACTATACCGAGGGCAATGCCTGGCAATATAGCTGGTTCGTCCTGCAGGATCCGGCGGGCCTGGTCGCCGCGCTCGGCGGCGATGCGGCGACGGTGAGGAAGCTCGACGCGATGTTCGACTATGACGACAGCACGCTCGACTACTCCGGCTCCGAGGACATCGCCGGGCTGATCGGCCAGTATATCCATGGCAACGAGCCCAGCCATCATGTCGCCTATCTGTACGATTATGCCGGCCGGCCGTGGCGCACGCAGGAACGGCTCGCGCAGATCGTCGCCTCGCAATACAGGCCGACGCCGGACGGGCTGGCGGGCAACGACGATCTCGGCCAGATGTCCGCCTGGCTGGTGTTCACCGCGCTCGGCTTCTACCCGGTGACACCGGCGAGCAACGAATATGCGATCGGCCGGCCCTTCCTGCGCCGCGCGACGGTGCGGCTGGCGGACGGCCGGACACTGACCGTCGTTGCGGACGGCCTGTCGGCGACCAACCGCTATGTCGGCGGCGTGACGCTGAACGGCCGCGCGATCGACCGCAGCTACCTGACCCAGGCCGAGCTGACGGCAGGCGGCACGCTGCGCTTCGCGATGCAGGCGACGCCCAACACCGCGTGGGCGACCGCACCGGCGCAGCGCCCGCAGCCCGAGCGCGAAGCGGCGGTGGCGCGGTGAGCCGGGGCGTACAGCCCCCCGGGGGGCGTCGTCGACCTTCAGCGCACGGCTCGCCGTCCTTGCTCGCGCGGCTGTTGCGATTGGGGCGCCGCAAGCCGAAGCCGATCGTGGACTTCGCCGCGGTTCGGCGGGGGCGCTTCGCCGTTCCGCTCGCGGACGACCGGATCCTGTGCCTAGTGCTCGGCCGATACCGGGTCTTCGCCGATGCCGGCGACTTCGATATCACGCCGCATCTCGTCATGGACGGAGCTTGGGAAGAAGCGGTCTCGAACGTCATCATAGATCGGCTCGGCACCGGGATGACCGCGGTCGATGTCGGGGCGAATATCGGCTATTTCACGCTTCTGATGACGATGTTGTGCGGTCCGGACGGACATGTCCTATCGTTCGAGCCCAACCCACGGGCGTTCGCGCTGCTGAAGGACACCATCGCGCTGAACGGATTGGGCGACCAGGTGACGCTCTTCGACGTTCCGCTGGCGAACGCGGACGAGCAGGAGGTCATCCTCGCCGTCGATCGCAACCATCCGGGCGGGGCGCAGATCACCGTCGTTCCGGGCGCAGGGATGGTCCAGCACAGGCTCCGGACCAGACGGCTGGACAGCATCGCCGCCGCCCGCGGCGCCAGTCTGATCAAGATCGATACCGAAGGGATGGAGGAAGCGATCTGGCAGGGGATGCGCGCTCTGCTCCAGGGTGATAAGCTACGCACCGTCATCGTCGAGTTCACCTACCGATCCTATCTCGATCCGCTCGGCTTCCTGGCCGAGGCGATCGACGCGGGATTCTCGCTCTATCGGATCCTAGACGATGGTCGGATCGTCGAGACGAGCATCGATCAGGTCATTGCCGGGCCGTGGTTCCAGATGCTCCTGTTCGAGCGGCAAGGTCCCGTCCCGTCGCCCCCGAACATGACTTAGTGCGCCCATGGCCAATGGCCGCAAAGGTAGCCCGGGGTGACCACTCGACATGATCGAGCCCGAGCGGGCTATCGCCGATGTCGCAGTCCTTACGTTCATGCGCGACAACCGCTTTGCGGCCGCCGACTTCACGATCAGGCGGGACGGTGTCTGCCGCCGCTCACCACAACTCGTCCGCATGGTCGCGGCGCTTGTTCCCAAAGGCGATACTTCGGCCAATCCGGCGCTATGGCCATCCTGATGCCGTTTTTAGGTTGTCTCCATAATCCCGGATCAAGTCCCGGGTGACGGATGGCGTGAACGGCCGCCCCTGCCCCAAAAGGTCGTGGCTTCATGGCTCAACCTGCGTTGGTTGACCCCTGATGATCCTATGTTAAGCTCGATTGTCGGCCCGCAAGTGCAATCGAGCATCGGACGATGGAAAGCTCCTGTAGCTCCCGCTCGATGTCGGAGCGGCCGATGCCTGAGGGAAGGTCAGAAAACAGCATCAAAAAAGCGCGCATCGTGACGATCGGCGATGCAATGGCCGATCAGTTCGGTAGCGATGCGGTCAAGGTCGCGACGCTTCAAACCACCAGTGCTTCAGATGAAATTGCGGACGTGTGGTCCGCCGTGCTCGCCCATTTAGTAGCGCAAAAAGAGAAGCGTCGGTCGGACGACGGCTGATATTCGTCTTTACGACGAAAATATGCCGCATAAAGGGGGCAGCATGAGTTTCGTCATCAGAGCTATCTATGTCAACAACAGCGAAAGGGTCATCGACTGCCCGGATGACTTTGACGGCGCGGTAAAGCTCGTGCTCAAGTTAGCGGATCAGCGTTTGACGCCCTTGTCTGAAGTGCCCGCCATGAGTGCCGTCGAGCTTTCTGAAGACGGCCAATACATATTTGCGATGGCGGTCGTGCGAAAATAGTCCCGCCAGGGCGGTCGTCACCAAAAGCGGACCGTCCGCTTCATCACCGACCCCCGCCCTTCCCGTCGCCGCGCAGACGTGGCTAAATGCGCCGATGCCCTCACGCTCGATCGATCTCGCCGGAACGCGGCACCGCTTCGAGGATCTCAAGGCGGTGCTCGCCTGCGCGTCGCCGCATCGCTCGGGCGACGTGCTGGCGGGCGTCGCCGCGGACAGTGCCGAGCGGCGGGTGGCGGCGCGGTGGCTGCTCGCCGATCTGCCGCTCGCCGCGTTCCTCGACGAGGCGGTGGTGCCGTACGAGGCGGACGAGGTGACGCGACTGATCCTCGACGGCCACGACGACGCCGCCTTCGCGACCGCCGCGCACCTGACCGTCGGCGGCCTGCGCGACGCGCTGCTCGCCGCCGACGCCGCCACCGCCGCCGCGCTCGCCGCGGGGCTCACGCCCGAGATGGCCGCCGCGGTCTCCAAACTGATGCGCAACCAGGATCTGGTCGCGGTGGCGCGCAAGCTCCGCGTCGTCACGCGTTTCCGCACCACGATCGGCCTGCCCGGCCGGCTGTCGACCCGGCTCCAGCCCAATCACCCGACCGACGATCCCGCCGCCATCGCCGCCTCGATCCTCGACGGGCTGCTGATGGGATCGGGCGACGCGACGATCGGCATCAATCCGGCGGGCGACGACACCGCGCACATCGCGGGGCTGCTCCATCTGCTCGACGAGATCCGCGAGGCGTGGGCGATCCCGACCCAATCCTGCGTACTGACCCATATCACCCAGACGATCGCGCTCGCCGAGCGGGGCGCGCCGGTCGATCTGTGCTTCCAGTCGATCGCGGGGACGCAGGGGACCAACAGCGGCTTCGGCATCGATCTCGCGGTGCTGCGCGAGGGTGCCGAGGCGACCGCATCACTCGGCCGCGGCGCCGCGGGCGCGAACCTGATGTATTTCGAGACCGGGCAGGGCTCGTGCCTGTCGGCCGACGCGCATCACGGCGTCGACCAGCAGACGCTCGAGTGCCGGGCCTATGCGGTGGCGCGCGCGTTCCGGCCGCTGCTGGTCAACTCGGTGGTCGGCTTCATCGGCCCCGAATATCTCTACGACGGCAAGCAGATCCTGCGCGCCGCGCTCGAGGATCATTGCTGCGGCAAGCTGATGGGCGTGCCGATGGGGGTCGACGTCTGCTACACCAACCATGCGCAGGCGGATCAGGACGACATGGACGGCGTGCTGACGATGCTCGGCGTCGCCGGCGTCAATTTCGTGATGGGCGTACCCGGCGCGGACGACGTGATGCTCGGCTATCAGTCGACCAGCTTCCACGACGCGCTCTATGTCCGCGAGGTGCTCGGCCTCGCGCCCGCGCCCGAGTTCGCGGACTGGCAGCGCGCGATCGGGCTCACCGATGCGGGCGGCGTGCCCGTCGCCGCGCCACGCCTGCCGCCGCCCGCGCGCACGGTGCCCGCGCTGGCGATGCTGGCATGAGCGATCGCCGCCAGGGATGGAAGGCCGCGCGGGCATGACCGATCTCCCCGCGCGGCTGCGCGCGCTCACCGTCGCGCGGGTCGCGCTCGGGCGTGTCGGGAGCGGGTTGCCGACGCGCGCCGCGCTCGATTTCGAGATCGCGCACGCCCAGGCGCGCGATGCGGTCCATGCCGCGCTGCCCGCGGGCTTCGCGGCGACGCTGGGTGCGATCGAAGTGCGCAGCCGGGCGGCGGACCGGACGACCTATCTCCAGCGCCCCGATCTCGGCCGGCGCGCGCTCGCCGAGGATCTCGACAGGCTCACCGATGCCGGCGCCGATCTCGCGATCGTGGTCGCCGACGGGCTGTGCGCGCTGGCGGTCGAGCGCCACGCCGCGCCCCTCCTCGCCGCGCTCGGCACGCGGCTCGCGGGGTGGCGCCTCGCGCCGCCGGTGCTCGCGCATCAGGCGCGCGTCGCGATCGGCGACGAGATCGCGGTGGCGCAGGGTGCGACGGCCGTGCTGGTGCTGATCGGCGAGCGCCCGGGCCTGTCCGCGCCCGACAGTCTCGGCGCCTATATCAGCTGGGCGCCGCGCATCGGCATGGCCGACAGCGCGCGCAACTGCGTGTCGAACATCCGGCCGCCGCACGGCCTCGGCTACGACGCCGCGGCCGAGCGCATCGCGTCGATCCTTCAGGCGGCGCGCGCGGCGGGGCGCACCGGCGTCGGCCTCGCGCTGCCCGCGGCGCGATTGCCGCCGACGGGGCCGGCTGCTAGCGAACCGTAAAACGGAGGCTTTCCAGACATGAAGCGTCATCTCGCCGCGGCCCTGCTGCTCGCCGCCACCAGCCTCGCCGCCGCCGCGCCCGGCCCACGCTACGGGACATGGGGCGTCGACACCGCGGACATGGACAGGACGGTCAGGCCCGGCGACGATTTCTTCGGCTATGTCGAGGGAACCTGGCTCAAGGTCCACCCGATCCCCGCGGACAAATCGGGCGCGGGCTATAATTACGAGCTGCCCGACGAGACCGAGCTGCAGGTCCGCGCCATCGTCGAGGATGCCGGGAAGCACCCGTCCGATCCGGTGTCGAGGCAGATCGGCGACTTCTGGGCGGCTTGGATGGACGAGGGCGGGATCGAGGCACGCGGCCTCGCGCCGCTCAAGCCCTATCTCGCGCGGATCGACACGGTGACCAGCCGCGACCAGCTCGCCAGGCTGATCTTCACGCCGGGCTATGCGAGCCCGATCGACATCGGCATCGAGGCCGACGAGAAGGATCCGACGCGCTACACCGTCACCGCGACGCAGGCACGGCTCGGGCTGCCGACGCGCGACTATTACCTGCTCAAGGGCGACAAGTACGACGGTTTCCGCAAGGCGTATCGCGATTACATCGTCCGCATCGAGACGCTCGCCGGGATGCCCGACCCGGCCGCCAAGGCCGATGCGATCATCGCGCTCGAGACCCGGCTGTCACAGGACCAGTGGACGCCCGAGGCACGGCGCGATCCGGTCAAGACCTACAATCCGATGAGCCGTGCGCAGCTCGACGCGCTGGCGCCCGAGTTCGACTGGACGCCGTCGCTGGCCTCCGCCGGGCTCGCGCAGATGCCCACCGTGGTGGTCGGCGAGCCGAGCGCGATCGCGGCGGCGGGCAAACGGCTCGGCGACGTGCCGCTGGCGACGTGGAAGGATTATCTCGCCTTCCGCTTCATCAGCGATCACGCGAGCTTCCTGCCCCACGCCTTCGATCAGGCGCGGTTCGACTTCTACAGCAAGACGCTGAACGGCATCCCCGAACAGCGCGCGCGGTGGAAGCGCGGCGTGCGCCTGCTCGATCAGGATCTCGGCGAGGCGGTGGGGCAGGTCTATGTCGCGCGGCACTGGACCGCGGCGACGCAGGCGCAGGCCGGCGAGATGGTCGACGACATGCGCGCCGCCTATGCCGACAAGATCGGCCATGCCGCCTGGATGGACGAGGCGACGCGGCACGAGGCGCTCGCCAAGCTCGCCTCGTTCGATCCGCGGATCGGCCATCCGGTGCGTTACATCGACTATTCGAGCTTCGCGGTGAGCCGGACCGATCCGCTCGCCAATGCGGTCGCGTCAGACGATTTCGAGTGGCGGCTGAGGCGCTCGCGGATGCTCAAGCCCGTCGATCGCACGCTTTGGGAGATGACCCCGCAGACGGTGAACGCCTATTACGAGCCGACGATGAACCAGGTGACCTTCCCGGCCGCCCAGCTCCAGCCGCCCTTCTTCGACGCCGCCGCCGATCCCGCGGTTAATTACGGCGAGACCGGCGCCACCGTCGGCCACGAGATGGGCCACGGCTTCGACGATGAGGGCCGCCAGTTCGACGCCAGGGGTCGCCTGCGCGACTGGTGGACCAAGCAGTCGGCGGATCGTTACAAGGTCAAGGCGACGGCACTCGCCAGACAGTTCGACCAGTATGAGCCGATCCCTGGCGTCCATATCAAGGGCGAGCTGACGCTCGGCGAGAATCTCGCCGATCTGGGCGGGCTGGAGACCGCATACGAGGCGTATCGCCGCTACGTCGCGCGTCATGGCGAGCCGCGGGTGATCGACGGCTATACCGGCGACCAGCGCTTCTTCATCGCCTACGCCGCCTCGTGGCAGGGCAAGACGCGCGAGGATGCGGAGCGCCAGCAACTGCTGTCCGATCCGCACAGCCCCGAGAAATACCGGGTCGACGGCATCGTCCGCAATTTCGATCCCTGGTATGCCGCGTTCGACGTCAAGCCCGGCGCGGCGCTCTACCTGCCGCCCGACCAACGGGTGCATGTCTGGTGAAAGCGCCGCGAACCCGCCGGCGTTCTCGCTAAGCCAAGCCGAGGGGCCGGCGCGATCGCCGTCTCAGGCGTCTCGATCTCGCTCGACGCGCGCGGACGCGGGAGACGTGCCGCTCACCCCCGCACCACCGCCCCGCGCGGCCTGACGCGGCGTTCGCCGGGCTCGGCGAGCAGGCGGGCCAGGTCGATCGCGTGGGTGAAGGCGACGCCGGCGCGGCCGTCGTCGACCCATTTGACGCACGCCTCGCGCTGTTCGCCGAATACCTCGATCAGGATCCCGCTGCCCGGCGACATCTCGATACCCTCGACGCTGTCGATCATCGCGCCCGAAGACGAGATGTTGCGGATGCGCGCGGTGCCGCGGCGATGGCCGTCGAGCACGACGATCGAGCGCAGCATCGTGGTGCGCGGACTGCGCGTGAACCGGACCCCGATCGGCTCGATCTTCGGCACCGCGGCCATGTCCCGCGGCAGCGCCGCTGCTTCCATCGGGCGGCCATAGACATAGCCCTGGATATGACTGCAGCCGAGCGCTCGGATCAGCTCGATCTCGTCCTGCGCCTCGACCCCCTCGGCCGTCGTCTCGAGTTCGAGCGTGTCGGCGAGCGTGACGATCGCCTTGATGATCGCGGCGTTGCGGCTGCCCGCGATCTTGGCGCCGCGCACGAAGCTCTGGTCGATCTTGATCTTGTCGAACGGCGCGGTGCGCAGATAGCCGAGCGAGGAATAGCCGGTGCCGAAATCGTCGAGCGCGAGGCGCACGCCGATCCGCTTCAGGGCGGTGAACATCTGCTCGGTCGAGCGGCTACCGTCGAGGAACACGCCCTCGGTGATCTCGAGCTCGAGCCGCTCGGGCGCGAGCCCCGAATTGGCGAGCGCGCTGGCGACGATAGCGGGAAGCGACGGCTTGGCGAACTGGATCGGCGATACGTTGACCGCCATGCGGATCTGCGGGGGCAGGCTCGCCGCGGTCTCGCAGGCGGTGCGCATCACCCATTCGCCGATCTGTTCGATCATCCCGCTCTCCTCCGCGACCGGGATGAAGTCGGCGGGTGAGATCGCCCCGCGCACCGGATGCTCCCACCGGATCAGCGCCTCGTAGCCGACGACCTGCGCGTTGCGCGTGCTCACCACCGGCTGGTAGACGAGGCGGAGCTGCCGGCGCGCCAGCGCCTGGCGCAGATCGTCCTCCAGAAGCTTGCGCGTCTGTGCCTCGACGAGCAGCGACTCGCGAAAGAAGCGATGCGTGCCGCGGCCATTGGCCTTGGCCGAATACAGCGCGAGATCGGCGTTGCGCACCAGCGTCTCGGCATCGTCGCCGTCGGCGGGCGACAGCGCGATGCCGATCGAGCAGCCGATCGAGACGTGCGAATCGTCGATGAAATAGGGGTGCGAGAGCGTGGCGATGATCGCGTCGGCGAGTTCGGACAGCTTCTCGCGGCTCCCCCCGCCGGGCAGGATGACCTCGAACTCGTCGCCGCCCAATCGCCCGACCAGCCCGTCCTCGCCGACGGTGCGCGTGATCCGCGCCGCGACCTGCTGGAGCAGGATGTCGCCGATCTGATGGCCGAGCGTGTCGTTGACGGTCTTGAAGCGATCGAGGTCGAGCAGCAGCAGCGCGGTCGGGCGGTAGCTGCCCTGCCGCTTGCCGAGCGCCTGGCCGAGTGCGCGGCGCATCTGCGCGCGGTTGGCGAGCCCGGTCAGCGAATCGAACATCGCCAGCCGCGAGATCTCGGCCTCCGATCGACGCTTGTCGGTCAGATCGCAGCCCGAGCCGACGAAGCCGCGAAACTGACCGATCCCGTCGAACCAGGGCCGCCCCGAGATCGACCAGCGCCGGTCGCTGTCGTCGCCGCCCGCGCGGCTGACCTCGTAATCGGCGAACGAGGCGCGCGCGTTGAGGTGGAACAGCAAGGTGCGCTCGCCGGTATCGTCGCCGTTGAGCTCGAAGATGTCGGTCAACGGCCGGCCGATGACCGTCGCCTCGCCCGCGACCTGGCGCGCCACCTTGTCGGAGAGATAGGTCAGCCGGCCGCTGCGATCGGTTTCCCAAAGCCAGCCGGTCCCCTGCGCCTCGAAGCCGAGGACGAGCCGCTGCGCGAGCGCGCCGCCGTCGTCGGACAGCGGCCCGGTGGGCAGGTCGGCCGCGGGCCGATCCGTGCTGGTGCCGAAGCCGAGGAACCGCATGTCGCCCTTTCCCCCGCTCGCTCCGGCCCGCGTACCGGTACGAGATAGCGCGAAGAGGTTGCGGCGTGCTTAGCGGACAGGATTAACGAGCCGATGTCGCAAGCCCCGCGCGGCGCGCCGGCCAGCCCCCGGCGAGCCGCGCGAGCAGCGCAAGTCCGGTCGCCACCGCGATGCCGAGCGGGGCATGGCCGAGCAGCGCGTCGACCATGTCGCCGACGCCGTTGGGTACGCCGCGCAGACGCTCCTCGATCCAGGCGATCGCGGCGAACCCTGCGAACCCCGCGCCGAGGCTGCGGATCGGCGGATAGGCGCGGGTCGGCGCGACCAGCATCAGGAAGGGCAGCACTGCGATCACCACGCAGAGCTGGACGATCTCGATACCGAGGTTGAAGCCCAGGATCGACTGCGCCTTGGCGAGCGGCTCGAGCCGGAAATTGCCGATCACGGTGGCGAAGGCGAGCCCGTGGATCAGCCCGAAACCCGCCGCGAGCAGCGGCTCGCGCCCGCCGAAGATCGGTCGCCAGGCATGGATCGCCGAGATCAGGATCGACAGCGCGATGCCGACCTCGACCGGCCGCGCGGGCAGTTGCCAGCCGAGGAACGCACCGCCGATCAGCGTGATCGAATGGCCGATGGTGAAGGCGGTGACGATCAGCGCGAGCTTGCGGAAGGTGGTCCGCGCACCCGCGAAGCCGCCCCAGCGGCGGCCCGCGGCGAGCAGCGGGGCGGGCAGGATCAGCGCGATCAGGAACAGCAGATGGTCGTGCCCCTCGGCGATGTGATCCATGCCGAGGCGGAGCGATGCGGCGAAGCCGCGCCACGCGCTCGCCCGGCCGCGGTCGATCGCCAGCGTGTGGACGGCGCCCTGCAGGCCGCCGATCATCTCCGGGCTGCTCGCCAGCGTGCCCGCGCCGAAGTCCGATCGCGCGAAGACCAGCACGAAATGGTTGGCGACGCGGTCGATCACGCCGTCATAGGCGAGCGTCATCCGCCGTGCCGAGGCGCCGGGCGGGGGCACGAGGCGCAGCGTCGCGGCGATGTCGGTGTTCCAGCTGTCGGCGCGCACCTCGAAACCGGTGATCGCCAGCGTCCAGCGCCGGCCATCGGGTGCGAACATCGCGAGATGGCCGCGGATATAGCCGGTGAGGAAGCGCCGCTCGGCGCCGACGCCGGTCTCAGCGGAGACGTCGAGGCGGTGCCCGGTCGCATAGCCGAGCTCGCTCGCCGGGATCAGCAGCTCGGCGCCGACCGCGGCGCGATCGAAATCGAGCGAGATCACCGAATTGGGCATCAGGTGCGCCGCCGCCGGCGTGGCGAGCAACAGCGCGAGCAGCGCCAGCAGCCTGCGGATCATTGTTCGAGCCACGTCATGCCGGGATTGCGATCGAAGCTGTGCGGGTTGATCGCCAGCGCCGCGGCGCGTTCGGCATCGGCCGGCTTGCCCTGCCCGAGCAGCGCATAGGCTTCGGACGCGACGACATGCGGCTCGGCGGCGGTCCAGCCGCTCGCCAGCGTCGGCCGGATCGCGTCGAGCGCCTCCTGCGCGCGGTGATTGGCGAGCAGCGCCCAGGCGAGCCCGGTGGCGCTGTCCGCATAGGGCCGCGCGGCATAGTTGCGCCGCGCCACGACCAGCGCCTCGGCCGGATCGCCGAACGCGAGCAGATGATCGAGCGCGTGGCCATAGGCCGCCTCGGGAAGCTGCGCCATGCGTGTGCGCCACAGCGCGTCGGCCTGCGCGGCATAGGCCCGCGACTGCGCGAAATCGCCGTGCGCACGGGCGAGGCCGGCCATGCCGTCATAGGCGTCGGGGAGCCCGAGCGCCGCCATGCGGCGGAAGATCGCCATCGCCTCGTCGGGATGGCCCTGCAGCGCGCGCACCGTGGCGAGCTGCTCGGCATTGAGCCAGGTACCGGGGAAGATATCCTCGGCACGGCGGAAATGCGCCTCGGCCTTGTCCCAGTCGCCGCGGCCCATCTCGATCATGCCGCGCCGCATCTCGATGAAACCGAGCATCTGCTGCTGCGGCCCGGTGATCGTGTCCTCGCCCTGCTGGAGCATGTCGAGCGCACGATCGGGCGCACCCATCCGCGCATAATAGTTGGCGAGGCGGAAATCGCCGCCGAGCGTCGGCATCACGCCCTGCGCCTTCAGATACCAGGCGAGCGCCTCGGCATAGCGGCCGCGATAGAAAGCCTGATCGCCGCGCAGCCCGAGCCCGCCCGCGGTCACCGCGCTGTCGGGCAGCACGTAATGATCGATCGCATCCAGCTCGGGCGTCATCGCATCGAGCCGGTGGACCGAGAAATTCCAGGTCGCGCGCTCGAAATCGGGGCCGGAGCCGCGGGGTGCCACCGCCGCCGCCCGATCATAGGATCGACCCGCCGCGACATAGTCGTCGAACGCGCCGGTCAGCCGCGCACGCGCAAGCAGCAGATCGCCGACCGCGGCGAAGTTCGACCAGTCGCGCGGCCCGGCATCCGCCTGCGCGCGCGCCAGCGGGAGATCGTGGTCGATCCGCGCGAGCGCTTCGGTCGCGGTGGTCGGCTGGCCCTGCTGATGCGCGGCGGCGGCGACATGGCCGAGTGCCGGCTCGCGATGATGCGTCCGCGCGAGCCAGGGCGGCGGCGCCCTGAAGACGCCGCTCGCAAAGCCGATCACCGCGATCGCGAGCACCGCCAGGAAGGCGCGTTGCGGCCATCCCAGGAGCGTGTGGCGTTGGCTGTCAATATCCATTCCGTCCCCCCGGACGACCAGAAAAGCGTTTTCGTCGAAAGGGGTATTGCCGCTTCGCACGCAATGGGCAATGCTTCATGCGATCAAGTAACGGAGCGTCAAGTTCGTGGGCGAGACTGCTCCGATCTGGTCGGGTCGAGGTCAAACCGGGTCTTAGGGGGTGAAGATGAAAGACGCGATGATTCGCGTGGCGGTGGTGTCATGAAGCGCAGGCTCCTCGATACTCTGTCGCTCGCCGGAACCGCCGCCATCCTGATCGGTGGCGCGGCGCTGTGGCTCGAACGGCCGGCGATCTCCGCCGACCATCTCGATCCGCCCGCCCGCACCAATAACGGGCCGACCTCGGATGTCGCCGCCGACATCGCCGACATCTACATGTGGCACACCGCCAGCACGATCGTGCTCTCGGTGACGGGCGCCGGTCCGCAGCCGCAGGGCGTCGCGCCGGTCTACGACGCCGACGTGCTGTATCGCGTCCATCTCTCCAACGACGGCGATCCGACCACCGACGAGATGCTGCTCGACGTGCGCTACGGCAAGAACGCCGCGGGCGAATGGGGCGTCCAGTTCGTCGGCATCCCGGGTTCGACACGGGCGATCGCCGGCCCGGTCCAGACCGCGCTCACCGACGGCACCGTGAAGGCCGAGGCCGGGCTGTTCGACGATCCCTTCTTCTTCGATCTGCAGGGGTTCAACGACACCAAGTCGTCGGGCACGCTGTCGATCACCAACACGCGCAACTTCTTCGCGGGCAAGAACGACACCTCGTTCGTCGTCGAATTCCCCCAGAGCGCACTCGCGCAGACCGGCAAGCCGCTCACCGCCTGGGTCGAGACGCGCCGCATCGCATCGGGAGCCGCGTGATGACCAGCATGAAACCAGTCGGCATCGGCGCGGGTCTCGCGCTCGCCTTCGCGCTCGCATCGTGCGGTGGCGGCGGCGGCTCGTCGAGCAGCAGCACGCCCGCCCCGGTCACGACCGCGGCGAAGACCGACGTGACGCCGTGCCTGTCGCAGACCGTCGCGGGTCGCTCGATCCAGAGCATCGTCATCCCCGACGTCGTCTCGCTCGATCTCACCAAGCCGTCGGGCTATCCCAACGGCCGCACCTTCACCGATCCGGTGGTCGACCTGACGCTCAACGCGATCTTCCTCGATCTCAGCAAGGTTCCGGTGACGACGCTCGCCAACCTGCCGCTCGATCCCTCGGGCAACGACGTGCCCTACCCCGGCACCTTCCCGTATCTGGCGCCCGCGCAGGGCACCGCCCCGGCGCCCGTCCCGGGAAGCGGCTATACCTTCCGCACCGACGCCGCCAGCGCCTATACGCGGGTCGACCGGATGGGCGAGCCCGCGGTCGCCACCGCGCTCATCGCCACCGCGAAGAAGACCGCTTACAACGACGACAGCCCGGCCGACGACGCCGCGGGCAAATGGGCGCCGACGATCATCGAGGATCTGACCGAACTGACCGACGCGCTGCGCGACGATTTCCAGGCCAAGGGGCTGCCGCTCTGCGCGGTGACCACGACCGGCTGACGATCTTTCGGGCCCTTGCCCGAACCGCCGCGCGGGCCTCTCGACGTCGCCCGACTCGACCGGTCGCGGGATGCCCGGGACGGAGACGGTGCATCGCCGCCTGATGCCGTCGCCGTACGGGTTCCTATATGCGACGCATGAACCAGCTCGACCAGACCCGCTTCGCTCCCTCGGCCACCGGCGCGAAGCGCGCGACGCTCTACCGGATGGTGATGGACCGGCATGTCTGTCCCTACGGCCTCAAGGCGCGTCATCTGCTGCGCCGGAAGGGCTATGCGGTCGACGACCATTGGCTGACGACGCGCGCCGAGACCGACGCGTTCAAGACCGAGCACGGCGTCGCGACCACGCCGCAGGTCTTTATCGATGGCGCGCGGATCGGCGGATACGACGATCTGCGCCGCTTCTTCGGCGCGCCACCGCGCGATCCGAACGCGCCGAGCTACCGCCCGGTGATCGCGGTGTTCGTGGTCGCCGCGGCGATGGCGCTGGCGGCGAGCCAGGCCGCGTTCGGCACCGTGCTGACGGTGCGCACGGGCGAATGGTTCGTCGCGTTCAGCATGTGCGTGCTGGCGATCCTCAAGCTGCAGAACCTGTCGCGCTTCTCGGCCATGTTCCTCGGCTACGACCTGCTCGCGAAGCGCTGGGTACCGTATGCGACACTCTATCCCTTCGCCGAAGCCGTGGCGGGCGTGCTGATGGTGTCGGGCACGTTGCGCTGGCTGTCGGTACCGATCGCGCTGGCGATCGGCGGGATCGGCGCGGTCTCGGTGTTCAAGGCGGTCTATCTCGACCGGCGCGAGCTCAAATGCGCCTGCGTCGGCGGCGACAGCAACGTGCCGCTCGGCTTCGTCTCGCTGACCGAGAACGTGATGATGGTCGCGATGGCGCTGTGGATGCTGGTGCGCTGATCGGGTTCAGCGCACCACCACGTCGCGCCGCATCGGCGCGAGCTTGGCGAGCAGGCGGTTCTGCGCGGCGACGGTCACGCGCTCCATGGCCATCGCGCGCTGGAGATCGTCGACCAGCGCGTTCATGTCCTTCATCTGCAGACCGAGATCGCGATGCGCGTCCTTCATCGTGCGACCCGTATAGGCGCAGCCGCCGTCGAGCAGGTAGCAGAACTGCTCGTCGAGCAGACGGCGCAGGCGGACGATGTCCTGGCCCTTGAAGATCTCCGAGATCCGCGGATCGGCGACGAGCAGATCGACGAAGCGCCGGACGATGCGATCGACGCCCGCGGCGCCGTGGAAGGCGCGCCACATATGATCGCCCGCGAACGGCGTCGCGCCGGCATTGGCGTCGCTCTGGACATAGGGAGCGACCGGATCCTCGCCCGGCGGCGTCGGGGCGGCGGTGGCGACCACGGCGGCGAGAGCGAGGATGGGCAGCACCGGCAATCCCTTCAGAAACTGGCCTGGAACGACAGGAAGGCGCCGCGCTGATTGTCCGCGGTCGCGATCGAGCCAAGATCGACATAGGCGGCGGTGAACGAGACGTTGCGCGTCACCGCGTACGCCGCGAACAGGTCGTAGGCGTCCTGCTCTTTGGCGAAGGCGAGATTGTCGGGTTTGGTGCGCAGCTCGGTGCCGACGACGAGCCGGCGCGTCAGCAGATAGCCCGCCGAGCCTTCGAACTGCGGCGCGTAGCGATCGTGCAGGTCGCCGCCGAAACCGAGCAGGCCGAACTGGTTGGCCTTGGTCATGCGCAGGCTGGCGCCGATGATGACGCTCTGGCGCAGGAACAGCTTGGTCGCCGACAGGGTGAAATCGGTGCCGTCGGAATGCGCGCCGCCGATCGCATGGATCACCGCACCGCGGTCGGCGTGCTTGTACTGCACCCCCACCGAGATCTGCGGCAGCAGGCTGTCCTGATCGTACACCGCGTCGCCGACCAGCCGCAGCTTGGCGCCGAGCACGTCCTCGTGGAAGCGATAGCCCGCGCCGAGCCCGAGCGCGGCGCCCATCTTGCGCGTGTCGAAACTCTCGCGCGCATAGGAGAGCTCGACGCGATCGTAGAGCCCGATCGCGGCGCCCGCGCTGGCGAGACTGTAATCGGCGAGCGGCGCATAGGTCGCATGGACCGCGCCGCCGATGCCGTCGCGCGTCTCGTTGCCCGCGATCAGCGACCAGGTGACGAGCCCCCCGCCCGACGACCCATCCACCGAGCTGACGCCGTTGGTGAGCAGCAGCTTTCCGCCCGCGCGCATCTCGCTGCCCGCGTGCGCGGCGCCGCCGGCGCACAGCAGCGCGATGGCGGTGAGACCGGAAAAGGGACTACGGCGTGCCATGCTACTCGCTAATCCTGTGCGCGGCCCCCTTAACGCGCATCGGTTACCCGGCACTTAAGCCTCTCAGGCGCGAAACGCCCCGATGCCGTTCGGCCGGCCCGTCTTAAGCATCCCGAAACCCGATCGAGGCTATCCGCCGGCCATGCGCAAGCGTCTCGCACTGTTCCTGATCGCCGTCCCGGCGCTTGCGTCGGCGGGGACCGTCGACGTGCATGTCAGCGGAGCGGGCGGACAGCCGGTCGCCGATGCGGTGGTGACGATCGAGAGCCCGCACGCGCCGGCCGAGCCGATCCGCTTTCCCTGGCCGATGACGGTGAGCCAGCAGAACATCACGTTCGTGCCGCACGTCCTGATCGTGCCGGTCGGCGCCACGGTCGCCTTTCCCAATCTCGATCGGGTGCGCCACCACGTCTATTCCTTCTCCCCGGCGAAGAAGTTCGAGCTCAAGCTCTACGGACAGGACACCACGCGCACCGTGACGTTCGACAAGCCCGGCGCGGTCGCGATCGGCTGCAACATCCACGACCGGATGAGCGGCTATGTCGTCGTCGTGGCGACGCCCTATGCCGCGAAGACCGATGCCGCGGGCAACGCGCACATCGCAGGCGTGCCCGACGGCGCCGCGACGCTCAGGCTGTGGTCGCCCGCGATCCGCGGCGCCGGCAACCAGATCGTGCAGGACGTCGCGGTCACGCCCAAGGGCGTGTCACGCACCATCCCGATCGGCTGAAGGCAGCACGCCGACCGCGGTACGGACCTGGCGCACCCAGGTCTCGCGGCCGCGCAGATAGGCGATCCATCCCCACACCGCGCCGGCATGGCGGAGCAGCTGGAAGCTGAACGGCTCGGCGAACGAGGCGAGGATCGCCGCGCCGATGCCCAGCCCCTCGCGCTGCCCGGTCCAGCGTTTGTAGAGGCCGAGCGACCAGAGATGGAAGCTCAGGTCGATCGCGATCTTGGCGATCATCACGATCAGGATCGGCAGCGCGATGCGGTAGGTACCGGTGACGACGAAGCCGATCAGGATCGCGAAGGCGGCGAGCCCGTAGACCGGCTGCAGCGTGTCGAGCGCCTTGACCGGCAGCATCCGCGTGCCGAGCCGGCCGAAATGCGCGTTGCCGACCATGTCGCGGTTCCAGCGCTGGGTCTGCAGGAAGCCGCCGAACCAGCGCCGCCGCTGGCGCAGGAAGCCGATCGCGCTCGCCGGCGCATCGGTGCTGGCGAGTGCGCGGCCGATCACCCGCACCCGCCAGTCGAGCCCGGTGTCCGCGGCGTGGCGATGGAGGCGGTGGATCAGCTCGTAATCCTCGACCATGCACTCGGGATCGAAGCCGCCGACCGCGATCACCGCGTCGCGCCGGAAGCCCGCGAACGCGCCCGAGATCAGCAACAGCCCGTCCTGCCGCATCCAGGCATAGCGCGACAGGAAGTTGCGGACATATTCATAGCCCTGGAACCACTGGAACAGCCGGCCGGCGAGGTGGCCGCCGCA
>CAZZZX010000011.1:18548-18931 GCA_964658585.1 uncultured Novosphingobium sp. | reverse complement strand
CGATGCCAGTTTGGCAGCTTTCCACATATCTTACGAACGTGGACGATCGCAGATAGCGATAGACAAACCCCGCTTCGATGCCCGCAAACGGATGAATGATGGCAAAGGCTGTGCTGGCGATCGGTTCGGGATCAAAGTCCTTATCCACAATAGCAATATTCAGCAGGTAGGGTCGAACGGTCGAGTAAAGCACCGTCCCTTTCCGAACAATTTTGCGTGCTCGGGATGGTGCATCCGTGGCTGCAACCACGTTGGGAGATTGCACAACACCTAAGGTCGGATCGATTGATCCGACGTCGATATAGGTGAAGGCGTTGCTGGGTTCTTTTTGCCCCCAATCATGACCGATTTCAGAAATCTGAGTCCAAATCCAGTTGCTTGGG
>CAZZZX010000011.1:6878-18538 GCA_964658585.1 uncultured Novosphingobium sp. | reverse complement strand
GATTTCAAACGGCGTCGCTTGGGATACGGGCGCGAACGCTTTGCCTTTGCCAACAGTCTTGGATTTGACGAGCTCGGCTCGCTCGACCTCTGCCCGTTTGAGCAACTCACTCCCCGGTTCATCCACCGCATCCTGCGGCACCAGCTTGCCGCGCACCGCCAGATCGAGGATCAGTGCGCGCAGCCGCTCTATGCCATAGAGGCTGATCCGCCTGCCGCCGCCGCGCCCGGCGCCGGATTTGCGCTCGATCGCACCAGTCCAGATGTCGATGTTTTCGACCACGAACGCCGCGATGTCGGTCACGCGGTTTTCCCCAGGGCCTCGGCCAAGATGCCCTTCAACTGGTCGCGGATGGACTGGATTTCTGCCTGCTGCGCGGCATAGGCGGCGAACAGCTCGTCAGGGTCATGGCTGATCGCCTCCGCCTGATGCGGGTTCTTGCAATCAAGATTGTATCCGCGCGCGGCGACATCGGCGGCACTGATCTTCCACGCCTGCTCGGTTTCCTTCCGCGCGCGGAAGCCATCGGGTTCATCGCCCCACCATGCCTGCTCCGCCGCGAACTCCTCGAACCGCATTGGCCTAGTCTTGTTGTAGCTGCTCACCCCGTCCGGATAGGGATGCTCGTAAAACCAGACGTCCCTGGTCGGCGTGCCCTTGGTGAAGAACAGGATGTTGGTCTTGATGCCGGTATAGGGCGCGAATACGCCGTTGGGCAGGCGGACAATCGTGTGCAAGTTGCACTCTTCGATCAGGCTCTGTTTCAGCGTGGACTTCACGCCTTCGCCGAACAGGAAGCCGTCAGGCAGCACCACCGCCGCGCGGCCACCTGTTTTCAGCAGGCGAATAATCAAAGCCATGAACAGGTCGGCCGTTTCGCGCGTGCGCAGATGGCTGGGGAAGTTATTCTCGATCCCGTCTTCTTCCATCCCGCCAAAGGGCGGGTTGGTGGCGATCACTGCGACGCGGTCCTTGTCGGTGTAATCCCGATAGGCCTTGGCGAGCGTGTTTCCGTGGCGGATGCCGCTGGGCGTATCGATGCCGTGCAGGATCATGTTGGTAACACACAGCATGTGCGGCAGCGACTTCTTCTCCACGCCCCGGATCGAGCCCCGTAGCGTTTCTTCGTCCGCCGTGGAGGTGGCGCTCTTGCGCTTGTGGTCGATCGCGCAGGTCAGGAAACCGCCAGTGCCGCACGCCGGATCGAGCACGGTTTCATTCAATTGCGGATTCAGCCGGTTGATGATGAACTGTGTGACGGCACGGGGCGTGTAGAACTCGCCCGCATTCCCGGCGCTCTGCAGGTCCTTTAGCACCTGTTCGTAGATCGCCCCAAAGGTGTGACGATCCTGGCTATTGTTGAAATCTATCTCGTTGATCTTGTTGATAACCTGCCGCAGCAAGGTGCCCGATTTCATGTAGTTATAGGTGTCCTCGAACACGTCGCGGATCACCTGCGCACGCTTTGCTACGTCGCCTTGCGCAGGCAGATCACCCTTCAGCTTCGGAAAGAGCTGCATGTTCACGAAATCCAGCAGCTTTTCGCCGGTGTCGCCTTCCTTGTCCGCAGCCCAGTTGCGCCAGCGCAGATGCTCTGGCAGCGGAGATAGGAAGTCGTCTTCGATCAACTCAAGCTCCGCCTCGCGGTCGTCGAGAATCTTGAGGAAAAATAGCCAGACCAGCTGGCTGATCCGCTGGGCATCGCCATCCACCCCGACATCCTTGCGCATGATGTCCTGGATGGATTTGATGAGGCCGGATACGTTACTCATTCGTTCGCTGCCTGTTCGTAAATCTGGTCTTCGAGTTCCCGAAGCGCGGCTTCATAGGCCTCCTTGTCGCCAAAAGCACCCTTGATGATCTCCATTGGGGTGCCAAGCTGGGTGAAAGGCTGAAGGCGCAGGACCTTGGTGTCCTCAATCGTCTCCACACCCTCGTCGGCATATTTATCGAGCAGCGCTTCCAGCACGGCCCGCGCCTTGTCTCCATATTTGGCAAAGTAATTGCGCTTCTTGACCTTCTCCGCTCGCTCCCTCCGCGTGAGGGGCGGCGCACCGAAGGCGATGTGCACCAGCAGATCAAAATCGCCGAAATCCTTGCCGACCGTCTCAGCCAGATTTTCCAAGATAACGCCGCGCTGTTCGAGCTCGTCGATGATCGCCTGTTTGCGTTCGCTGGCGTTCCAGTGCCACACGAATTCATCCAGCGACCGATACTCCGATGCGATCTGTTTGCGGGCGTAATCGCGATAGGATTCGGTCACCAGCCTGCCATCGCTGCCGACATATTCGATCCGTTCGTTCATCACGCGGGCGGTGACTCCGCTCACGACGAATTTGCGCGTGCCGCCGCCGGTGTCGTCGTCATCTTCGTCGTCCGGCGTATCGTCGTCGTCCGGATCGCCTTCAGGGTCCGGGGGGACGGGATCATCGCCGTCCTCGGGGGCATAGATGACAATCGGCGGGCCATCGAAATCATCGTCACGGAACAATTCCGTGGCGCGTTTGAAATCCATTATGGTGAAAAATAATTTGTTGTTTTCTTCATCAATACGGGTGCCGCGGCCGATAACTTGCTTGAACATGGTCATCGAGTTGATCGTGCGGTCGATCACGATGAGTTTGCATGTCTTGGCATCAACCCCGGTGGTCAGCAGCTGGGAGGTGGTGGCGATAACTGGGTAAGGCTCTTCAGGATCGATGAATTTGTCCAGCTCGGCCTTGCCTTCAACGCTATCACCCGTGATACGCATGACATATTTGCTATTGTATTTGGCCAGCTTGCCCGCGGCGTTGACAATGGCCTTCCGCATCCGCTCGGCGTGATCGATGTCTTCGCAGAAGATGATGGTCTTCGACATCGGGTCGGTCGCCCGGAGAAACTTCATCACGCGCTCGGCGACCAGTTTGGTCCTCTGGTTGAGCACCAACTTGCGGTCCATGTCCCTCTGATTGTATTCGCGATCTTCGATCAACCCGCCCAGATCATCGACCATTCCGGGCGGCGGGGTCCAGCCTTCAACGTCTCGGTCGATGTCAATCCTGATCACTTTGTAAGGTGCTAGAAATCCGTCCTCGATCCCTTGTTTCAGCGTGTACGTGAAAACGGGGTCGCCGAAATAGGTAATGTTGGATACGTATTCCGTCTCTTTCGGCGTGGCCGTCATGCCGACTTGGACTGCGCTGTCGAAATAATCGAGGATTTCGCGCCAGGCAGAATCTTCCGCTGCGCTCCCCCGATGGCATTCGTCGATAACGATCAGGTCGAAGAAGTCGCGAGATACTGACTTATAGATCTTGTCTGATTCTTCGGTGCCCGTGATCGCTTGATAGAGCCCAAGGTGAATTTCGTAGGCTGGGTCGATCGTGCGGTTCTTGATCTTCGTCATCGCCGCGCCGAACGGCTTGAAGTCATTCACCAGCGTCTGATCGACCAGAATGTTGCGGTCGGCGAGAAACAGGATGCGCTGGGCCGTACCAGCCTTCCACAAGCGCCAGATGATTTGAAAGGTGGTGTAGGTCTTTCCGGTGCCCGTGGCCATGACGAGCAGCACCCGATTCTGCCCCTTGGCTACTGCTTCGACGGTCCGGTTGATCGCGTCCACCTGATAATAGCGTGGCTCTTTACCCGAAGCATCGATATGATAGGGCTGCTGTGCGAGGCTCTGCTCGTCCTCCGTGATCTGATGAAACCTGCGATAGCGCTGCCACAGTGTTTGGGGATCGGGAAAGGCGTCCATCCCATATTCAATTTCTGTCGGCTCGTCGGCGGACGCAGCCCGATTATGCTCGGAAAATCCATCTCCATTCGAACTGAACGCACTCGGAACATCCAGGATCTCGGCATAACCCAGGGCTTGTTGTAGCCCGCTGCTTATCGAGTGTGTGTTGTCTTTGGCTTCTACAATCGCCATCGGAAGACCTGGCTTCAACGAAAGGACGTAATCCGCAAATTTCCTCTTCTTCTTGTTTCTAGAAGACAAGTTACCCCGAACGACAACAGGACCGGGAGCCAGTGTAACCTCCCGGCGAATTTGTTGCATCTGATCCCAGCCAGCCTGCTTGATCGCAGGCGTTATAAACAGGTCGCAGATGTCGATCTCGCTGCATTTCTTTTTCTCGGACGAATCCAATCTCAATACCCTGTTCGTAAACCGCTCTTTTCAGCGTCTTACCGCCGATTGCGCCGGCACCGTACCAAACCGGGTGGCCAAGTCACCATAATTCTAGGCCTTACGGAGAAGCCCTTCTCGAATGGCGGTGGATACCCGGCGGTCCGCAAGCGGCCAGTCTTGCCCGTTCGGGAGTAGGGTACGACAACCCTCGATTGTGGGGCGTGTAGAGCGTGCAGGTCACCCCACATGCGATGGCGGCGGAAAGAACGGCTCCAGCGTTGCCCATTCTGCGTCGGTCAAATCGCTTGGCAAAGTCAGTTGGGTTCGCGCACGCTGAGCGCGCGTGGTATCGGTCCACATCGTTGATCCAGGGTCGTTTTTGGCGAAACCCCTGAATCGACCATCGGCGCAGCCGTCAAGCTAACCGTCTGATACCACTCAATTTGGTTTCGGATCAGGCTCTTAGCGTGCGAAGCCATATACCCGCCGGCGTTAGTGCTGTCAGCAGATGATATCCGCTGAGTTTCCAAGCTTGCCGTCTCAGACCGGCTTCATTCGGCGCGGGGTTCTCGGAGGACGATACGGAGTTTGCGCAGGGTATGCGTCTGGCCTCTTCGTCAAGGCCTGGGTGAGATAGAACGCAGTTCACAACGTCTGCGCAATCGCTAGATCGGGCACCGCAGGACGGCGGAGCAAGAAGCTACTCCGAATATTTCGTTCAAATGTTAGTCGGTCGTTATCCTCGGTGAGCTGCTATCGGGTCGGCCCAACATTGATTAGGCTTTTTTCAGGCCCTGCCCTTGCGGCCCGGGGCCAGCCCGCGGACGCCGGACGATGTCGTACTTTCTTCGAAAAAGTCACAAAGAGGTACCCGTAATGTTGCGGCAATCCGATCGAGAACATCGACTGTCGGGTTCTCAGCGCCGCGCTCCATTCCGCCTAGGTAGGACCGGTCGACGCCGGAATCGTAGGCGAGCCGCTCCTGCGAAAGCCCCTGTTCCACGCGAATGCGACGGATGTTTCGCCCAACGATATCACGGCCACGCATTGCCGAAGCGTGAGGATTTTAGTGGCCATTAAACCACGGGCTATAACCATCTTATTAAGGGTTGGACGTTAGGATTAGAGACCAATCCCGGGGAGATACACATTGGACGGACGGTTTCACGCTAACAAGCAACCTTGGAAGAGCCACAGGTACCGGAACCGGGCATTCGCTGCTGCAGCGCTATTTGTGAGCGCCGTGCCAGCGCTCGCGCAAACAAATTGCATTGCGAACGGCCCGTTCTTGAATTGCACCACACCTGACGGCCGCTACACCACCTGTAACACGACTGGCAATATTGTGAACTGTAACTCGTCCGGCGGCGCGCTGTATTCGAGTCCTCAATCATCTGGAAACGGCCACGGCGCAGCGAATGGGGTCGCTGACTTGGTTCACTCAATGAATGCTCGCCGGGCACAGGCAAGAATTGACAAGCTTATCAAGGCGGGAGATTGTCCTGGAGCAATAAATGCCGCGTTAGTAGCTGGTGCTCTCGATTATGCTCGATCAATACAAACGTATTGTCGCAGCACCACCCCGGTTACGAAGTCATCGGACCAGTAGTTTGTTAGCGACTTTAGCTACATTAGCAGCCTACGCGCCGTCGCTAAGTTTGACCCGATGTCGTAATTTATGTCGTATCTCGGTACGGGCTAGACACGAAATACCGTTGTATCGCAATGCGTTGCGCTTGGTTTGAGGAACTCCGGCGCTGGCGCTTTGGAGCTGCTAAACGGCAATGCTCGCGTTGGTGCGCGTACACGCCGTTATAACATGGATCGAGCTCTATCAGCCTATACGTTGCACGTTCGACGGGTTAACGATTCCCATGCCGGCGACCGCCGCGCGCACCGTCTCTGACACGTAAGAGGGCGCCAAATGCGCGTAATGCTTCCGCGTAATGCGCTCGTCCTTATGACCCAGCGCCTCGGCGATTACTGCCATAGGGACACCCTTGCGAGCAAGGCGAGCGCCAAAGGTGCGACGCAGGTCATGGAAAGTGCACCGATTAATCCTCGCCTTCGAACATGCAGCTTCGATCGGTCGGGCTTGCTGACTGGCGGCCCAACGCTTGCCGTCTGGTCGAGGAAAAATGAGCGCGTTAACTGATTTGCCGGCCGTGTGCGCATCGAACAAAGAAACGCCCTCCGAATCCAGATAGACCGTACGTGGCTGGGCATTTTTCGTCTCGGCCAGTCGAAGGGTCTGTGAGCCTTGATCGTAATCCCCCACAACAACCTTTCCTAATTCTCCGTACCGACCACCAGTCAATACCGCGGCTTGGACAATGGGTTTGAAATCCGGCCCGATCGAATTGACCAAGCGGCGTATTTCACCATCGTCGAGGTACCGACGCCGTGCGATGTCAACGTTGGGAAACGGCTTAACGGACCGCCACGCCTCAACCGGCAGATCCTCACGATCATCTGCGGCCCGATTTAGCGCAGCTTTGAGAACGGTGAGGTCTCGGTTAGCGGTTGCGCGGCGCTTTCTTACCGCCTCAGCATCGTCGGCACGAAAGGCGCGCAGGTTTTGTTCGGTCGCAAAGTTGCGAGTACGAAGCCGTATCGGGGCGGCTGCACGAGCCCTATGCCAATCCCTGACGATCGCCTTCGTGAGCGCCTGTACGTTGAGTGATCCCAGTTGTGGGCGAATGAGAGCCTCAATCCGGTATTTGGCAGACTGCTTCGCCTTCCCGGAGAAGTTCGCCAGATACACGTCGAGTGCGTCGCTTACCGCGAAAGGGCCGAGCTTTCGGCCGCCTTGCTGCTGCTTATGAAACCATATGCGCGCGGCGTCATCCGCTTGCCTGAAACTCAATACTGCCTCGCCATCGGCATCGCGAACGTCGTCAGCATCGCCGAGCGTAACCTTTAGATAGCCGGCGGCGGCGCCTGGCTTCCTGAAACGCGCCACCCAACGCCCGCCTCGCTCGCCTCGATAGTAACCGAGATGGGCCCCCTCGCTCACGAGCCTCCAGTAGGGCTCCTTGCGCGGGGTGAGTTTCAGTCTCCCCTCGCGTTTGTCCAAACGGGCATCGCGAACAGCCCTACCCATCCCATGTCTCCAAACTTCGGTAACAGATCGGTTATACGCGTGCCTGAACAACAACAGACACGCAACGCCAATTAGCTCAGACAGCTCGAAACTGCGGGGGTTACGTTATGTCCGCCAATGTCCGCCGAGCTTTGTTTTGCGGCCCTTTCACGGCTGAAACACGGGTTCGATTCCCGTTGGGGTCACCATGCTGCCGTTCGCGGCGGAACGCCCGCCCTTACGTGCGCTTCAGCACTCGCGAGCATAGCGGATGACGATCGTCCGGCGCTCGCTCGGCACCAGGGATCCGGAGGAAGCGGCCCGCACGCTCGTCGCTACAAACGCCGCCATCGAGGAGGAACTCGACCGCGCCCGCGCCGCCGCCGACGCCCGTCTCACCCGTGACGAGACCTCGAGCGAGCGTGCCGCCGCACTCATCGCGGCCTGCGATCCGAAACCCTTCGCTCTCATCCCGACGAGGCTGGAGACGTCGGCCCAGAGCGATGCCGCAAAAGCGCGGACCATCCCGGCGTCGCCTATGCGGTGCCCGGCTCGGCGGTGCGGCGGGGATCCTCGCCGCATCGCCGACAGCCCGTGACGATACCTGGGCCTCACCTTGCCGGAGCACCACCCGAACAGTCTCGAGATACTTCGCTGCGTCCGCTGACCCTCACGCCTCCGACCGTCCCGTCGCCGGGGAAGATCTGCACGACCGGATTTCGGGCGCGCTTCAGATCGCGGCCGTCACCGGATCATAGCCAAGGATCGACGGATCAGCGGCTGGCGCATTGCCCGGATCGTAATGATCGGGGTCGCGCCTCTGCGTCAATTCGCCCTGTTCGATCGACTTGGCGTGAAGCATCGCGGTGCGTGGTCGACGGGCGGCTTCATAGCGCGCAAACGCTGAACCGGCGGCACCTTCGGCAATCAGGGCGCGAGCGAGGATCATTCCATCCTCGATCGCCATCGCCGCGCCCATGCCGAGAAAGGGAAGCATGGCATGAGCGGCATCACCGAGAAGGGTGACGGGGCCATGGCTCCAGCGCGGAAGCGGCGCGCGATCGAACAGGCCCCATTTGATCAATCGGTCGGCGCGCTGCATCAGAGCGATGACATCCTCGTGCCAGCCTGAGAAGTCGGCAAGCAATGCATCGGCGGTGGCGGGAGTCGACCAGCCTTCTCCGACCCATTCATCGCTCGCGACGATCCCGACGCAGTTCAACACGCGTCCACCCCGTAACGTGTAACGATTGAAGGTGCGGCCGGGACCGATGAACACCGCGCCGCGTCCCAGTCCGAGGAATGGCCGCGCCGCCGTGCCATCGAGCAGGAAGCGGTAGGCGATCTGTCCCGTAAACCGGGGCGCTCCGTCACCGAACAAGATCGGGCGGGCCGCCGATCGTACGCCGTCGGCCGCGACCAACAGGTCAGCGTCGATCGACCGCCCATTCGCAAAATCCGCTCGGACTCCGTGCGCGCGCTCCTCGATCCCTACGAGGCGATGATCGAGCGCAATCGGTCCCGTGAACGCCTCTGTCAGTACTTGGTGCAGATCGGCGCGGTGACATTGGCGCGAGATGTCCTCGCGACCGTCGTCAGGCAAACCGAGGCTTGTGTCGGGCGTCCCCGCCAGCACCCGGCCGGTGCGGTAATGGATAAAGGGGAAAGCGGTCGAGCGCGTCATGAAGGGTGCCAGCCGATCCTGCACGCCCAGTTCGCGAAACACATGCTGCGCGCCCCGGCTTAGCGTCAGACCGGCCCCCGCCTCACCGAGTGCTGTCGCTTGTTCGTAGACCTCGACGTCGAACCCGGCATGGCGAAGCGCGAGAGCAGCCGTCAGCCCCCCCAGGCCGGCGCCGATCACCAGAATCTTCGCGCTCACGCCTTCGGACCAAGGTTGACGCTGATCGCCTTGGTCTTGAGATAGCCGTCCAGTCCTTCGCGACCAAACTCACGCCCCCAACCCGACTGGCGGTTACCGCCGAAGGGCGTCTCGGCGCTCATTGCGGCATGAATGTTGACGCCCATCTGGCCGGCATCGACACGTTTCGCGATGCGGAGCGCGCGCTGCACATCCTGCGTCCAGATCGATCCCGACAATGCGTAGGCGGTGCCATTTGCGGCATCGACGACCTCATCCTCGTCAGAAAAGCGGATCACGCTCAGCACCGGACCGAACACCTCTTCCTGCTCGATCCGCATCCCTGGCGTGACGCCCGTGAGCAATGCCGGGCCGAGGAAGTGGCCGGGTCGGTCGATGGCGGCGCTGCGCAGCGCGAACGTCGCGCCCTCGGCTTCGGCTATCGACAAATAGTCGAGCACGCGCGCTTTCTGCCGCGCCGAGATCATCGGACCGAGCAGGGTTTCCGGGTCGAGACCGTCCCCGACCTTCAGCGTTGCGGCGTATTTCGCAATTCCCTCCACGACGCGATCATGGATGTCGGCGTGAAGAAACAGTCGCGAGCCGGCCATGCATTGCTGCCCGGTCGACAGATAGCAGGCCATTGCGACCGCTGGCACGATCGCTTCAAGGTCGGCATCCGGAAACACGATGACGGGCGATTTGCCGCCGAGTTCCAGCGCCACCTTCTTGAGATTGCCTGTCGCGGCCGCGACGATCTTGCGGCCGACGGCGGTCGAACCCGTAAACGCAATCTTGTCTATCCGCGGGTGCGCCGCCATCGCGGCCCCGATATCCTCGCCATGGCCGTGGATAAGGTTGAAGGCGCCCGCCGGGCCGCCGGCCTCGATCCAGAGCCTGGCGAACAATTCACCGACCAAGGGCGCCAGTTCAGCCGTTTTGAGGATGATCGTGCAACCGGCGGCCAGCGCCGGGGCCATCTTGAGCGCGATCATGCCCGGCGGCGCATTCCATGGTACGATCGCACCGACGACACCTATCGGCTCGCGCACCTCGGCCACCAGAATATCGAGCTGTGGCCGCGCGCCGAGATGGGGCTGGAAGCTCTCGCCTGCGATCTTGCTCGCCCATCCGGCATAATAGCGGAACAGTTCAGCTGCGAGATGGCGCACCACCATCCGAGACGAGGCGAGCGGCGAGCCATTGTCGAGCGTCATGACCTCGCCGATGATGTCGGCATGGCTGTCGAGCAGGCCCGCGAAACGCTCTAAGACCGCTCCGCGATCGCGCCCGCTTGCGCGACCCCAGGCGCCACAAAGAGCGATACGCGCGGCACTGACGGCCTGATCGAGCTGATTGAGCGACGCGGCTCGCACGGTGGCAATAATCTCGCCGCGAGCCGGGTTCTCAACCCGTATCTCGCGGCCGTCACCCTCGACCCACTCTCCACCGATCAGAAGCCGGTGCGGCGATGCCAGGAAGGACAGGGCGGCGGCGCTCGGATCGGGCGGGATGGGAACGTCCATTGAAATGGGCTGCCTTCGAAATGAGCGGCAGACGAGCACCCGGGCGCCGTATAACCGAAATCCGGGCTCGCTGTTGTTGAGCGGTTTCGACGCCGTTCGTCGCTGCAGCCGCGATAGTAATCCATCACAAGTTCGATGCCTTTCGCGGCGTCCAGACCGTCCTTGCCCTCGTGTCACGACGCATAATACTCCAGCCCGATCAGGCAGCTTGGACGGCTGAAATCCAGGCGCACGGGGAGGATGAGGCATGCTGCGCTTTAAACTTATGACATCGACTATCTTGTCCGCAGTCGCCGTCATCGCTCCAGCGATGGTCTCTGCGCAGGCACCGGCGACAGGCACGACCAATCCCGGCTCCGGCACCGTTCCGTCTCCGGAGGCTTCGGCCGTCACCACCACGCCCGACACATCTGCGCCTGCGCCGGGTACCGCCGTCGCGACGAGCGGCACCGGGACGCCGGCCCCCTCCCCGGCCGCGAGCAACGGCGGGCAGATCGGCGAGATCGTCGTGACCGCACAGCGCCGCGAGGAATCGCTGCAGCGCGTGCCCGTGGCCGTGACCGCGCTCAATCAGCAGGCACTGACCGCACGAGGCATCACGTCGCTCGCCAATCTGTCGACGTCGGTCACCCCTGGACTGGTCGTGCAGCCCTTTGCCGGATCGACGACCACCCTGGCGTTCAACATTCGCGGCGCGTCGGGATCGGATCCGGGCGCCGGCCTCACGGAGCAGGGCGTTGCAGTCTACGTCGACGGCGTCCCGATCGGGCGCGCCACCGGGGCGGGCATCGAACTCGGCGACATCGAGCGCATCGAGGTTCTGCGCGGTCCTCAGGGCACCTTGTTCGGACGAAACGCCGAAGGCGGCGCTGTCCAGTACGTCACTGCGCGACCCAGCGGTGAATTCCACGCGCGGGTGGAGGGGCAGTACGGAAACTACGACGCCCAGCGGATCATCGGCCAGGTCGACTTCCCGGTGACCGACACCCTCGCGTTCAAGATCGGCGGCCTGATCGATCGGCACGACGGGTATGTCAACAATCCGAAACCCGGTCCTAACGATACCGTCTCTCCCAG
>CAZZZX010000011.1:0-6868 GCA_964658585.1 uncultured Novosphingobium sp. | reverse complement strand
CAACAAAGGGTTCCGCGTCGCCGCGCGCTGGCGGCCCGGCTCGCGCTTCGAAGCGTATTACAGCTTCGATTTCACCAACACACGGTCGACCAACTTCTTCACCACGCGGACTGGCTCCCGCACGCCTTCGGAACCGTCCTTCTGCTCGGTCCCGGCCTTCACCGCCGCCTATTGCGGTTCCCCGGCATCGATCGGTGCGAACATCTATACAGGGACGCAGCAGCCGCAGGATCCAGGCATCAAGAATGCCCCCTATTCGCTCTACAACCCGACCAATATCGATCGGGTGAGGGGCCACACCCTGATCATGAGCTACGAGGCTTCCGACGCGATCACGTTCAAGTCGATCACCGGTTATCGCACACTCAAGGAACATCAAACGAATGATCTCGGTGCGGCATTGCCCTTCGTCCAGTTCGTGCCCTCCACCCTCTTCGATGGCAACGCGGCGAACGGCGAAGTTCCCGCCGGGACCCAGATCGGCGCGTCCGGGTCGATAACGACTGTCGGCATCAATCAGAACCAGTTCAGTCAGGAACTTCAGGCGCTTGGCAAGTTCGATCGTCTCGATTTGACAGCGGGTCTGTTCTACTTTCGCGAACACGTCAACGACGTGCGCAACTCGTTCTTCGATCTTGCCTACGTCTATGGCGGCAATGGCCAGGTCGGGGTCGTGAGCACCGATCCCTTTTCGCTGGCTCCGTCGCTGGTCGGCTACAAGGCTACAGCGAACAGCTATGCGGCCTATACCCAAGGCACCTGGAACCCGCCCATTCTCGACGACAAACTGAAGCTTACGGCGGGCATCCGCTACACGAATGACAAGAAGACCTTCCTGCGATACATTTCCGATTATAATCCTGCCCAGCTAGGCTCGTCGTCTGTTTTCAAGAACAAACGCTTCGATCCTGCCTTCGTCATATCGTACCAAGTCACACCGACCATCAATACGTACGCAAAGTATTCGAGCGCATATCGCGCCGGCGGCACCCAGATCCGCAACAAGCTGGCGCTCACGACTTACGGACCGGAGGTAAACAAGGCGTTCGAGATCGGCGCCAAGGCCGATCTGCTCGATCGGCACGTCCGTCTCAATCTCGCGGCATTCCGAAGCCGGATTTCCGGGAAGCAGTTCACCATCCAGAACCTGAATACCGATCCTTCCAGCACCGACACATTGAATCTCGATCAGACTCTGACAATCGAGGGAGTCGAGACAGAGCTCACCGTCGTCCCGGTCCGCGGAATCGCGCTCGGCGCAAACTATGCATACACTCACGTCAAGCAACCATCCGAGTCGGATGGCGCGCCGTTCGCCTTGACCGGTACACCAAAGCATTCGGTATCCCTCACCGGTGATTTTACGACACCGGTCAACGCCCTGGAACTCGGCTTCCACATCGATTGGAACTATCTCTCTAACTATGTCTCCTCGACCGCCTATTTCGCACCGATCGAGGTCGCCAAGACGCGGCTCAACGTCACGAACCTGCGACTGGACCTGAGGAAGATCCCGATCGCCAACGCCAAGGCCGACTTGTTCGTGTTCGCGCGAAACATCTTCGACTCGCACGACTACACCTATACATTCGCGACGGGCACGTCAGACTTTACGCTCAACCCGGTCGGCGGCGCGGCGAACGTCATCGCGCCGCGCACCTACGGCATCGGACTGCGCATCGAGATGTGACGACACTCGGCCATGAGGCCGCCGACATGCCTCGCAGGCGGCGGCGTTGCTTGCGACGCCGTCGCCCGTAGTTTCCGAATCGCGTGCTCAAGCCGCGGAGCGCCCGCCGCCTTTCTCGGCGATCGTGGCGCCGCCGGACGTCGCGCTGGTCGCCGAGCAGGCGATGATGTGTCGCAGGCAGGGGACGGCTGTCCTCCGCCGTCAGGAGACATGGTAGCCGCCATCGACGGTCAGATGATGGCCTGTGATGTAGCTCGACGCATCGCTTGCCAGGAAGAGGATCGCGCGCGCCTGCTCGATCGGATCGGACAGGCGGCCGAGGGGAATCCGGCCGGTCCCGGTCATCGGCCCGGTCGGCGGTCGTTCGTCCGCCATCCTGGCGGCGCCGCCGCTGGCGGTCCCGCCCGGCCTGACGGAGTTGACGCGGATGCCGTGGCCGGCGAACTCGACGGCGGCCGCGCGCGTCATGGCGTCGACGCCGGCCTTTGCGGCATCATAGTGCATGTTGGCGAAGATCGTAGGATGCTGGGCGCTCACCGACGAGACGTTGACGATTGATCCTCCTCCGTGAGGCCGCATGACCCGGATCGCTTCGCGCATCATCAGGAAGGTGCCGCGCGCCGTGACGGCGTGCATCAGGTCCCATTCCGACGCCGACATGCTCATCGTGTCGGCCTTGCGCCGGTAAGCCGCGACGTTGGCCAGGACGTCGAGGCGGCCGCCGAGCAGCTCTTGCGCCGCTGCGAACAGCGCCTGAACCTTGGTCTCCTCGGATATGTCGCAAACGGCGTGGCTCATCCCGACCGCCGCAGCGGCCGCGCGGACGCCATGATCGTCGAGGTCGACGAAGAGCACGCGCGCACCGACCTGCGCGAACAGGGTCGCGGTCGCACGGCCGATGCCTGACGCGGCTCCGGTGACGATCGCGGTCTTGCCGGCGAGGCCGAACGGCGCCAGCGGGTCGGTGTCGCTCATCTGCGTCTTTCCTGCTCTCATCGAGACCCGCGGGCCCGCGTTCCCGGATCAGAAATGAAGGCTGTCCATGTCGTTCACGGCGCCCGGACGGGTTGCGGGCACGTTCATCAGGCCGATCAGCGCGGTCTTGGCCGAGCCGTAATTGGCCCTGAACGGATTGCCGAAGATGCCCGATTGCGATCCGACCAGCACGATGCGGCCGTAACCTTGGCGGACCATTGCCGACCGGACGCGCTCGGGGCATGGCGCTGCCGGACGGTGCGGGAGACGGGGCGGATGAGGGCGATCGCCATGCGCGGCTACGGCGGCCCCGAGGTCCTTGACGTGATCGAGCTGGAGGATCCGCGGCCGTCTTCCGGGGAGACGCTGGTCCGCGTCCGCGCGGTCGGGGTCAATCCGGCCGACGGCAAGTGGCGCCGGGGTATGTTCGAGTCGTTCGCGAAGCTCGCCTTCCCGCACGTCCCCGGATACGACGTGGCCGGCACGGTCGTCTCTGGCGGCCGCCTCGCGCCGGGAACGGCGGTTCTGGCGATGCTCGACGCGTACCGGCAGGGCGCCTACGCGGCCGACGCCATCCGGGTGAACAGCGTCCTGCCGGGGCTGACCGCGACGCCCGCGATCGTCAGGATGGCCTCGGCCGCGCGATCGCGCTCGGGCTGGCGAGCGCGGGTGCCGCCCTGGTCGTCGCGGCGCGCGACGGAGACCGGCTGGCCGAAACGGTCGACGCGATCCGCGCCGCCGGGGGTACCGCGCGGGCGGTCTCCTTCGATCTGGGCGACCTGACCGCGGTGCAGGACGCGGCGGCGCGTCTGGCAGCCGAAGCCGAGCCGATCGACATCCTGGTCAACAACGGCGCGATCGGCGGCTGGGCCCCTCTGCACGCCTCGACGCTCGACCAGTGGAAGACCATGTTCGACGTGAACGTCTCGTCCATGTATCTCCTGTGCAGGGAGCTGTCGAAGGGCATGGTCGCCAGGCGATGGGGCCGGATCGTGAACTTCGCATCCTACGTCGCCGACACCGGGCGACCCAACCTTGCCGCCTACACCGCGAGCAAGCACGCCGTGCTCGGCCTCACGCGCGCGATCGCGGCCGATCTCGCGCCGCACGGCGTCACATGCAACGCGATCGCGCCGGGCATCTTCGACACCGACATGGCCGCCCCCACGGCAGGCCATCCGCAGCGCGCCAGGATCTTCCGCGACGCCATCGCGGTCGGCCGGTTCGGCGATCCGGCGGAGATCGTCGGACCAGTGCAGTTCCTCGCCTCCGAAGCATCCCGCTACGTCACCGGGCACATGCTCCCGGTGGACGGGGGGATCGGCAACATCCTGTCGCTGCCGGTCGTCGTCGAGCCCTGAGCGCCACCCCATACCGATGCAAGCGCTGCCACCTGCGAAGGACACCGTCATGACCAACACGCTCGTCAACCTCTCAAGCCCGGACAGGCTGTTCATCGGCGGCACATGGGAGCGATCCGACGGCGACGACGGGATCGACATCGTCTCGCCGTCGAGCGAGGAGACGGTCGGCCGGGTCGGCAAGGCCACGACCGGGGACATGGACCGCGCCGTCGCAGCCGCGCGCCGCGCCTTCGATCACGGCCCGTGGCCGCGTCTGTCCGGCCCGGAACGCGCCGTGCACCTCCGCCGCATCGCCGCCGAGATGGCCGCGCGGGCGGACGATTTCGCGCGCGCCTGGTCGCTCCAGGTCGGAATCCCATACAGCCAGTCCGGGGCGACCGCCCCCTATATGGGCGGTTATTTCAGCTATTTCGCGGACCTGGCGGACAAGGGCTTCGAGGAGGTCCGCGCGCCGATGCTCGGCGGCCACGCGGTCGTGGTGCGCGAGGCCGTCGGCGTCGTCGTCGCGGTGGTGCCCTGGAACGCGCCGCTCGCCACCCTCGCGCTCAAGGTCGCGCCCGCTCTGGCGGCGGGCTGCACCGTCATCGCGAAACCCTCTCCCGAGACGCCTCTCGAGGCTCTGATCCTCGCCGAGTGCATCGCCGCGGCCGGCGTGCCCGAAGGCGTGTTCTCGGTGCTCACCGCCGACCGCGACGTCTCCGACTATCTGATCCGCAAGCCGGAGGTCGACAAGGTGAGCTTCACCGGATCGACTGCGGCAGGCCTGCACATCGCGTCGGTCTGCGCCGGCCGCATGGCGCGCGTCACCACGGAGCTCGGCGGCAAGTCGGCGGCGATCGTGCTCGAGGACGCCGACGTCGGAACGGTCGTCGGCGGCATCATGCCCAACCTCGTCGGGCTCTGCGGCCAGCAATGCGCCGCCTTCAGCCGTATCCTCGTGCTCGGCGCCGGCAGGACGAGATCGCCGAGGCCCTGGCCGCGGCGATGCGCGGCGTGGCGGTGGGGGATCGCCGAGGAGATTGCGTGATGAGCACGCGGACGGCAGCGGCACCCGCCAAGGCCACGATCCTGCAAGCCATCAATTCGGCGATCGCGGACGCGATGGCGGAGGACGAGAACGTCGTGGTGCTGGGCGAGGACGTCGCCGATCCCGAGGAGGGCGGCGTCGTCGGCGTCACGAAGGGGCTTTCCTCCCGGTTCGGCGACAAGCGCGTCCGCTCGACCCCGATCAGCGAGCAGGCGATCATCGGCGCGGCGATCGGCGCCTCCCTGATCGGCTTCAAGCCGATCGCCGAGATCATGCTGATGAACTTCACGACCGTCGCGATGGACATGATCGTCAACCACGCCGCGAAGCTGCGTTTCATGTCGGGCGGCCAGACGCACGTCCCGATCGTGATCCGCACGATGACGGGTACGGGCTTCTCGTCGGGCGGCCAGCACTGCGACTATCTCGAAGCCTGGTTCGCGCACACCGCCGGGATCAAGGTGGTCGCGCCTTCGAACCCGAAGGACGCCTACGGCCTGATGCGCACCGCCATCGACGATCCCGATCCGGTGCTGTTCATCGAGAACCTGCCGACCTACTGGACGCCGGCCGAAGCGCCCGAACCCGGCCATCGCGTCCCGATCGGCAAGGCCGCCGTGCTGACCGAGGGCGACGACGTCACGATCATCGCCTATGCCCGGATGATCCAGGAGTCCCTGCCGGCTGTGGCGCAGCTGGCCGAAGCGGGGATCTCCGCCGAGCTGATCGACCTGCGCTCCATCGCGCCGTGGGATCGCGCGACGGTCCTGGCATCGGTCGCCCGGACCGGCCGCGCCGTGATCGTGCACGAGGCCGTCACCCCGTTCGGGGCGGGCGCCGAGATCGCCGCCGTGCTGAACGAAGAGCTCTTCGGCAGCCTCAAGGCACCGGTCAGGCGCATGGGCGCGCGCCGGGCGGTGGTGACGATGTGCATCGGCGGCGGCATGGGGGCCGCCGCGCTGTTCGAGCTTCCCGGCTGAAGCGCGCGGTTCGCGCCGTGGGAACCGGCCGGGGATGACGCCCCGCTACGCCGCGGGGCTGCGGACGAGAGGTCGCGCGTAGGAGACGTCCCGATCGTCGCGGCGATTGGGTCCGGACTTGAAGAGGAGATCCGCCCAGGCCTCGGGCACCGGTGTCGCCGTGAACTGGCCGACGAACTCGTTGACGCAGACGCGGTGCGCGATGCGCCATTCGCCATCGCGCCTCTCGAACCTGTCGACGTAGCGACCGAAGCTCAGCGTGGGCGGACCGTCCCGGTTTTCGCCCCAGAAAACATAGTAGGTCTCGCCATGCGCGGTCCCGCCGCCGAGTTCGACGGTCGAGTTGGCGATGATATGCTGATGCCTGGTTTGGTTCTCGCCGTGCCAGCCGATGGCCCAGTCGACGAAATCGGCGGCGACGCCCTCGGCCACGCCATGCTCGTCATAGGCGTCGGGCCAATAGGCCGAAAGCATCAGGGCGCGGTCGTGGCGATCGACGCCCCGCGTGTATCTCAGGAGGCACGCATGGATGTCGGCGCGGTCCTTCTGCTCGCGCACGAATGCGACGAGGTCGGGCGGCAGCGTCGTTTCGGACTGCTGGTTCATGTCGTCCCCCGAGCGCTATGCGGCCGCGAGCGCGTGTTCCGGTGCGCTCCGGCTGCCGCGGACGAGCCGCCCGGGCAGCGCGCCTGTCGACCGCCCGTTGCGATAGGTGACCACGCCGCTGACGATCGTGGCCTCGTAGCCGTCCGCGCGCTGCGACAGCCGGCGTCCGCCGGTCGGAAGATCGTAGGTGACGTGCGGCGCGTAGAGGTGCAGCCTCTCCATGTCG
>CAZZZX010000010.1:0-19306 GCA_964658585.1 uncultured Novosphingobium sp. | reverse complement strand
TAGGCTGGCCAGAATTCCGTTCTGGTGATCTCTTAAGATCTGATCCATGCTGCGCTCCGGGATGGAGCTTCGCCTGACTAATAATGGATAAGAATTTGCCAACATGGCGCTTATTCCCTCCCAAGCTATACCAAGGTCTAGATCGTAGCACGAGGCAGTGGCCGAACCGGCAGAAAGCCGCCAGCTCCGCACCTCGACGAGCATGAAGCCTCGATCCCCCGACCCGACAGCCAGGAGAAAGGTCAGACCATGGGCCACTCCTTAGCGGAAACTCGGCACCCCCCGGTTAGCTCTCAGCGGAAATCAACCACCTGCCCAAATCGCGACCGTCTCGCGGATGTCGGGGACGGCTTCTACGAGGCGGCGCCTTCCCGGCTTGCCGCCGGCTGAGTGGGAAGCCACGTGCCATGGATGCCGGGCGGCACGCGATGCGGAATGCGGATGCTCGCGATCGGCGGAGCAGCGCTGTCGCGCGCGTCGAGGATCTCGAGCGCGGTGCTTGCGCCATCCGCCTCTATGACGAAGCCCATGAGCCATCCATCGTCCTCGTCCGCGTCCGCGTCCGCCGAGCGCGGCACGAAGACGAACTCGCCCGCGATGCGCCCCAGCCCGAACTCGTGGACGTCTCGGACGCCGCGCTCGAGATCGTGCTTGAGCAGCGGCGCCTCGCCGACCAGCGTCTCGGACTGCTCCTTCGGCAGTCCGAGCGCATAGGCGTAGCGATACGGCAGCCCGGTGCGCCGGCCGTCGATGGTCGGCAGCTCCTGCGGCGAGGGATCGAGCGTGTGCTGCTCGACCGTTCCGGCCGCCGGATCGATCGTCCAGCGCTCGAATCCACGCGGCTGCTCGTCGGGAGCGAGATTGTCGGCGGCGAACATGCGGTCGTAGGCGATGACGTCGAGCACCGCCCGCCCGTCCGGAAGATCGAACGCGTTGGCGGTGTGGAAGACGAAGCATGGGTCGAGCGGAATCCATTGAATATCGTCCGCATCGCCATCGCGCGGCAGAAGCCCGATCCGGGCGGGATGCTTCCCGTTCCAGCGATAGGGAAAGCCGTGTCCCGACAGCACGACCCGCATCGACAGGGTGAGCGGCAGGTCCAGGATGATGACGTAGCGCCCGGTGATGGCGCAGTCGTGGATCAGCGGTCCGTGCGCCACCGGGATCACCACCGACCGACGCACCCTGCCGGCGACATCGACGACGTTGTAGCGGATGCGCTTGAGGTCGATCGCTTCGTAGCAAAGCGCGTGGAGTTCGCCGGTGGCGGGATCGCGGCGCGGGTGCGCAGTGAACGAGCCGGGCAGCGTTCCGCCGAAATCGTCGTAGCGCTGTGCCTCGAGATGCTCGTCGAACCGGACCGGCGTGCTCCCGGCCTCGACCAGCGCCCAGCCGTTCCCGGCGTGATCGAGCACGCTGGTGTTGACCGTGTCGAAGACGTGGCGCGGTCCGGGCGCCGCCGGCACGTCGCGCGCCTTGGCCACCTCGTCGGAGCGTATCCAGCGGTTGCGATACCAGAGCGCACGGCCGTCCCGGATGCGGATGCCGTGGAGCATACCGTCGCCGGTGAAGAAATGGTACGATCGAGGGTCGGGAGCTGCCGGGTTGGGGCCGATGCGCACGTAGCGGCCGTCGAGTTCAGGCGGGATTGCGCCTTCGACGACGAGATCGGCGAGCGTCAGTTCCTCGGTCATCGGCTGGTGAATGCCGGTAAGCAGAGGATGAGGCGCATCGCGCGGGGGCAGTCTGCGTCGGTTGAACGAGGCGATGCCGGCCACGATCGGCGACAGCACAGCGCCGACGGCACCTTCGATTCCCTGGGCAACGCTGTCGGCGAACGCGGCCCGGCGCGAGGCGGTCACGCCGGGCTTACGGTCTGGATGACGTCGAACCCCTCGAAGCGTGGCGGTCCCAGGTAAAGTGGCTTGTGGCCGGCGGCACCGCGATGGGCGGCACGGAACGCCTCCGACCGGGTCCAGGCCTCGAAATCTTCGCGCGACCGCCACACCGTGTGGGACGAGTAGAGAACATGGTCCTCGGCCGCCGGCCCGCGCAGCATGTGGAATTCGACGAAGCCCGGGACGCCGGCAAGGTGGGAATCGCGCGACAGCCAGACGTCCTCGAACGCCGCCTCTTCACCGGGGATCACCTGGAAGCGGTTCATGGCGATGAACATCGATCTCGCTCCCTGGTGGGCGCCCGGCCCGACGAGCGGCCTCCCGCTCGCCATCGTGTCGGTCTTCACCGGTTCCGGCGCACTGGACCAGAGCATCGGCTGATAGTCGGGCTGAGCGCGCCCGTCGCCGTCGACCATCTCCATCCACATGCCCATCTCGCGCCTGCCGAGCAGCTGTCGCTCGCCATCGTCGAGCATGACGACCTGGCCGTCCCGATAGGTCTCGATCGGCTGCCAGTTGGGCTCCGACGCCGTACCCGCCGCGTCCTGCCCGTGGTGTCGGAGCGCATCGGTCGCCTGCGCGTCCTCGGCAGCAGGGGCGTGATGCAATCCGATCCCCGAGAGACCCTCGATCTCGGCACGGACCGCAAGAGGCAGGTCGGCGAAGTCGGGATCGAGTTTCTCGTCGGCCATGCGATTAGTCCTTCTCTACTCCGGCAAACGGGCGACGAAAGTCGCCAGCGATCGTCGGACCGAGAGCCTCAACGCGAGCACCTCCCGAGACGATCCGTCTCGCGTGCTTCGGCAAGGAGAGCGTGCGGGTAGCCGCTATCGGATGGGCGCGGACGATCGACAGCGACACGTCACGAGATCAGCAGGGTCGAGGACAGGGGGTAAAGATTGACGATCGTCCGTACCGCAGGAATCACGACCATTCGGGCGAAGTCCGCCAACCAGAAGCGGTGTCGGAGCTTACCGAAAAACCGCCGGACTGAAAGGCTCGCTTAACGTCGGATCACGCGAGCGCCGTTGCCGCGATGAGTGCATCACTCGATCGGCGATCCACCAGCGCATGGACTTCGATCTCGCTGAGCCGGGTTTTTTCAAGATAGAGTGGCGCTAGAGCCGCGTGTCCGTTGGTTTCGATCGCGCCAAACGGCTACGGCCCTTGCGCCACATTTCTCGGAACATGGTCAGCGGGTGCTAAAGATACCGGACGCCCACACGCGCCAGCACGGCGTCGAAGGTGTCGGTTCAACGCCGTTGGCTGTCGTCCTTTGGGTCATTGCTCCCGCAAGCGATCAGCAGCAGTGGACCACTGTACGATATCCGGCTTTGCAGGAATGAGCGTCCGAGCCTGACAGAATTAATCTGTCTGCATGGCAACGTGCAAAGAGAAAAGGTGTCAGCGGCCACGAAGCAACCCCAGCGCCGGGACGACGGCGCCGGGGCGAATGGTTCGACGATCAGGCGGCGTTGCGCGTCTCGTCCTTGGGCGCTTCGATCTGATCGTTGGCAGGGTTGCCACCTCCGATCTCGATCTTGCGAGGCTTCATCGCTTCGGGGACGACGCGCTTCAGTTCGATGCTGAGCAGGCCATTTTCGAACCGAGCATTTCCCGCCTCGATGAAATCGGCAAGCTGGAAGCGCCGTTCGAACGGCCGGGCAGCGATGCCGCGGTGGAGATAAGCACCATGCTCCTTGTCTTCGGCCTTGTGGCCGGTGACGGTGAGCTGGTTCTGCTGGGCGACGATCTCGATCTCGTCGGGTCGGAACCCGGCCACGGCGAGCGTGATCCGATAATTATCCTCGTCATCGCGCACAATATCGAAGGGCGGATAGCTGTCCGCCGTATCTACACGCTGCCCGGTCTCGAGAAGATCGAACAAGCGATCGAACCCGACCGTGGAACGACGAAAAGGCGTAAAGTCGAAATTGGTCCTCATATCCAAATCCTCCATCAGAAGCGATCTGGGCATCAGGAGCACCGGAGAGAGCCGGCACCCTCTATGTCCCACCGGACCCGAACGGCGCCCGGCGACACGGAGTTAGGAAAGCCACTTTTCTCCGTCAAGATCTTCCGGCTGCAGGCTAAAGAATTTTGCGCACGGATCGCCGCGCTCTGTCGGCAGGCAAACGGGCGTATGAACCGAGGTCTGCTATCCGGCGGTGGCGACCGCGCTGTGAACGGCCAAGTCGGGTCTTCGAAGCAGTGAGAGCGGCTTCTATGGGAGCGTGGTGTATCGTTCATTTTACCGAGCCGATCGCCGCACCGATCATGGCGCGCCATCCGTGTCGAGCCAGGACGTGATCCGGCGTTCCTGACTGCGCGTGCAGCCGACCGCACAAAGCGTTCTCGCCGGCCGTGGCCATCCGATCGTCCGGCTCCCGGCATACGGTCAGAATCGCCGGGGCCGCAGGGAGAAAGCCCTCTCAGCCAGCGTCCGTATCGTCGTCGGCGGTCGCGGCCTCCTTGTCACCGTCGATCGCCGACGAATGCGCGATGTTCCTCGCCACACGCTCGATCACGCTGCCGGGCTCGCTCAGGGAGGCGATGCGCGATACGATGTCCAACGGCCTCGTTTGCACTCTCGTCGACCCGGAGGTCATCGCGAAGGTCTGGCGGTTGGGCGCGACGGATGAAGTCCGATGGGCTCCCGGGTCATAGCCGCATCACCCGATGTCGCCTCTGTCTGGCGCTCGGCGATGCCAACGGCGTCGTCGCCGAACCGATCGACGGGTCCAGACGCGGGCGGCGTCGCCATCCTTCGCTGTTGGTCGTCGCCATGATCGTTCTGGATGTCATACGCCCGTTCCCAGCACGTATCGGACTGTACTTATAAAGCAGTTCAATGAATGATTACTCCTCGACGCTAGCCCGGATCATAGCTCTATAAATATCTCGCACCTGCGCGGTATGGTCCTTGCCATCAATCGCAGACGGCATCTGAACTGCGCCACCCGCTGTAAGCATCGTTTCTGTTGGCTCGCGCAGCACCTTGAGAAGCATCTGGGCTTGTTCGACATAGCGGTGCCACGCCGGCTTGATCTGACGATTCCCAGATGTCGAGTATCGTCCGCCGAATAACGGTAATGGCTGCGTGTCTCCGGCCTGCTCGGCCAATAGGGTCGCCAATCTTTCGACCATCGAGATGGGTGTCGTCATAAATCGATGTGCCAAGACATGATTATCGGGATTTGCCGAACGCGCCGAGCAGATGCCGATACTCCGCCTCCGCGACGCCGAACGCTTCTCCTGCAAAATCCTCGAGCCCGATCCGGTCGAGGATGAAGATACGACCACGTCGGCCGCTGATGAGGCGCTCGCCCTCGATCAAGTGCAGCTGGTCTGTCACGCTTGCACGGCGTGTGTTCAGGCCGGAAGCGATTTCGTCGTGCCGGACGATGATCTGATCGCCGACGATGCGGTCGTGGCGCATGAGCAGCCAGCGCGCCACGCGTTGGCCAAGCGGGCTTTCGAGGTGCGTTACGATCGCGCGCGACATCTGAACGGTGATCGCCTGGACGAAGCTTAACAAGGCTGCCAATAAGGTCGGGCTCGATTGGCAAGCGCCGAGCAAAGCCGTCGCCGTGATCACATGCAATACCGCATCGTTTCCCTGGATGGTCGCGCGGTGCGCGGTGCGACGGCTGCCGAGCACTGCCGGCCAGCCGATCAATCCCTCGTTGCCGACCAACGCCACCTCGACATGCCCGCGGTCGGCGATCGCCTCTTCGATCGTCACCAGCCCGGTTTCGGGAAAGTAGACATTCTCTATGGCTGCGCTGGGCGCCATAACGATCGTGCCGCGCGGAAACCGCACCTGCCGGACATCGTCCAGGATCAAATGCTGGTCGCAAACGGAAAGCCCGCGGAGCAGCCTGTTGCCGCTTCGCGCAAGGCCGCCGCCACCGATGGCTTGCAGAACAACGATACGCCACGCTCCCGAACTATTAGGCATGTACGGAGCGAGATGCCCCCCGGATGCAAAGTAAATTTGATCGATCCTTCGGAACGTTTTCGTGCCTTTAGAACTGGATCGTGTCCAGCGTACGCTACTGTACCGAGCAGTTCGACCGGCTGGCGAACGCCGCAAATCAATGCGAACCATGCCGCCAGAAACAGGGAGGCAGCGCAGATGAGCGACCAGCAGGAAATGCTCTTGGCTCTGGAGGATCGCGCACGACGACGCGACGATCGCCGTGCCTTCTTCCGCGCATTCGGAGCTGCCGCGGCAGCGACCGGCGGGATGGCGGCGGCCGGGATCGCATCGCCTGCTCTTGCCCAGGCGGCGGTCACGGATGTCGACATCCTGAATTTCGCGCTCAACCTGGAGTATCTCGAGGCGCAATTCTACCACTATGCGGTCTTCGGAACCGGTCTCGACAACAGCATGCTGACCGGCACGGGCACCCAGGGCGCGGTCATCGGCGGGAGGCAGGTCGCCTTCAGCGATCCGGTGGTGGCCGCCTATGCCAAGGAGATCGCGCAAGACGAGGTCGCCCACGTCGCGTTTCTGCGGAGCGCACTCGGCGGTTCGGCGGTGTCGCAGCCGGCAGTCGATGTCGGCACCAGCCCGACCGGCGCCTTCTCCAGCGCCGCGCGCGCCGCGGGACTGGTCGGTGCGGGACAGTCGTTCGATCCCTACGCCAGCGACGAGAATTTCCTGCTCGGCGCGTTCATCTTCGAGGATGTCGGCGTGACCGCCTACAAGGGCGCGGCGCCGCTCATCACCAACAAGACCTATCTCGAGGCGGCGGCGGGCATTCTTGCGGTCGAGGCCTATCATGCCAGCATCGTCCGCACGACCTTGTACCGGAAAGGCATGACGACCCCCTCGCTGATCGACGCGACCGAAGCGATTTCAGCCGCGCGGGACAGCCTCGACGGACCGAGCGACGACGACCAGGGCGTCGCCAACATCGGCGCGGCGAGCAACATCGTGCCGCTCGACGCCAACGGCCTCGCCTATAGCCGCTCGACCGGCCAGGTCCTCAACATCGTCTATCTCAACCACGCCGCGGTTGCGCAGGGCGGTTTCTTCCCGGCCGGGGTCAACGGCAACATCACGATGAGCGCCGCCAACTAAGGCGAGGCACGGGAGGCCATAAGCATGAACCACCATCTCATCATTGCCGAAGTGTTCGAGCGCCAGGCGCGTCGTCGCGAGGAGCGCCGCAAGTTCCTCAAGGTGGCCGGCGCGACGTCTGCGGTGATCGCGGGCTCATCGCTGCTCGCCGCGTGCGGCGGCGACGACAAGACCAGCAATCCGCCCGCGCCCGCCACGGTGATCGGCGATGCCGATATCCTCAACTTCGCGCTCAATCTCGAATATCTCGAAGCGCAGTTCTACACCTACGCGACCACGGGCGCCGGGCTCCCGGCATCGATGCTCACCGGCACCGGAACGCAGGGCGCGGTCGCGGGCGGTCGACAGGTGGCATTCGCCGATCCCGTGGTGAAGGCCTATGCCAACGAGATTGCCGGTGACGAGATGGCGCATGTCGCTTTCCTGCGCAGCGCGCTCGGAGCGTCCGCGGTCGCGCAGCCGGCGATCGATGTCAGCGCGAGCGCGACCGGCGCCTTCACCGCCGCGGCGGTGGCAGCAGGCGTCATCGCGCAGGGACAGGTCTTCGACCCCTATGCCAGCGATGAGAATTTCCTGCTCGGCGCGTTCATTTTCGAGGACGTCGGGGTCAGCGCCTATAAGGGCGCGTCTCCGCTCATCAGCAGTAAGACCTATCTTGAGGCGGCGGCCGGCATCCTGGCGGCTGAGGCTTATCACGCTGGCCTCGTCCGGACGGTCCTGTATGCCAAAGGCATCGCGGCACCCTCGCTCACCGCAGCCGCCAACAAGATCTCGGACGCGCGCGATAGTCTCGACGGGGCAAGCGACGACGATCAGGGCATCACCAACGCCGACGGCTCGGCCAACATCGTCCCGACCGACGCCAACGGGCTCGTCTACAGCCGGACGACGGGACAGGTGCTCGACATCGTGTATCTGACCAAGGCTGCCGCGCAGAAGGGCGGTTTTTTCCCGAACGGCACCAACGGCACCATCAACATGAGCACCGTAAACTAGGTCGAGATCTGCCGATCGGTGGACGTGCCGAGACAGCCGGTCGATCCGGGTTGGAAGGGGAAGCAGGATGCGTATCGTATCGATCGCTATTTTGGCAGGGCTGGTCGCTCAGTCGCAAGTTGCGCCCGCCCAGATGTTCACATCCGAGTTCCGCGGGTTCCGTGCCGAAGGCGATATCGGCTACGATCGTTTTCAATCTGAGGGCACACATCGCAACAAGCTCGGCTACGGTGCGACGGTCGGCTTCGACGGCGTGATCGCGGACAAGATCGTCATCGGCCCCGAGGCGAGCTACTGGCGCGCCAACGACTGGACGGAGAACTGCACGTCCGGGATCAATGGCGGCTCGGTCTGCCGAACGTCCTTCGAAGAATATGGCGCCGCGGTTCGTGTCGGTTATCTGATCACGCCCAGCCTCCTGGTGTTTGGTAAAGGCGGTTACGTCAGCAACGAGCAGCGCAAACGCTTCGACGCGACATCGAACCTCTATTACGTCAATGGTCAGATCGTTGGGCCAGAAACCTCCTACTATAATCACGGTCGCACCGATGGCTACCAATTCGGCGGTGGTGTCGAATACTCGTTGACGCAACTTTCACTACCTTTGCCGATTTACGTCAGTGGGCAATATGTCTATGCCAACTATAATGATCATACCGCGCGTCAACGTGCGATGTTGGGTATCGGGGTGCGATTCAAATAGCAGCAGCCTGCGGGGACGTTTTTACTGGTGTCCGATAGCCTTAGCCGCAATCAAGAGAGATGGTCTCATGCACCAGCTGTTCGGAGCGGTATCGTCGAATCTCACCACAATTGCCTCGGCCGTCGTCGAGCCCCAGTTGGTCTAACCGCATGACGTGGCGTTGCCATAGGTAGCCCCGATTCCTAGCGACCTTCGTGCCCCGCCGGGTCGCGCGTCAGCCATGCTTCATCTGAGCTGACCGACGCCGAAGTGGCGCAGGAGGGCGACGGTCGAAAAGCCCGGACGACAGAGCTTCAAACGCTACCCGTTCGGCTTCTTCCATGTGGATATCGCCGAGGTGCAGACCGCCGAAGGCAAGCTGTACATGTTCGTCGGCATAGACCGCACGAGCAAGTTCGCGGTCACCCAACTGGTCGAGCAGGCGGACGGCGTGAGAGTTCCTCGAACACCTGCTGAAAGCCGCGCCTTACCGTATCCACACGATCCTGACCGACAATGGCATCCAGCGCAGCCGCGCTACCTGACCGCCAACATCACTGCCGCGTGGCGGCTTCGTGCGCCGGGTCTCCATGTCAGCGGAGCCCCATACGATCCATCTTCTTGAGCAGGCCGACCCGCGAAAGGCCGAGGTCGCGCGCGGTGTGGGTGTGATTGTGGCTGGTGCGCGCGAGTGTTTCGACGATGCGGCGGCGTTCGAGCGCGGCGACCTCCTCGTCCAACGTATCGAAGACGGCGTGGGCGGGTTCGGGCGGCGCGTCACCGACTGCGAAGGCGAGGTCGCCTGCACTCACCACCACGCCCGCCGCGCCCGGTACGGCGAGGGCCGCAGCGCACTCGACGGCGGCGCGCAGTTCCCGGACGTTACCCGGCCAGCGCCGCGCCGCCAGCCAGTCGAGCGCGTCGGGAGCGAAGCCTGCGCGTCCCTCGTTCGTCCGGCGCAGGAACAGGCGGGCAAGCAGCGGCACGTCGCTCGCGCGCTCGTCAAGAGACGGGGTTCGCAGGACCACGCCTTTCAGACGGTAGAACAGATCCTCCCGGAAGCTGCCCTCCGCCACCGCGGCGACGAGGTCGCGGTGGGTGGCGGCGACGATGCGGACATCGGCCATGCGGGGTGCGCGCGCGCCGACCGGCTGATAGCTGCCATCGGCAAGGAAGCGCAGCAGCTTCACCTGCATCGCCGCCGGCATCTCGCCAATTTCGTCGAGGAACAGCGTGCCGCCGTTCGCCGTTTCGATCAGGCCGGGGCGATCGGTCGCGGCGCCGGTGAAGCTGCCCTTCAGATGGCCGAACAGCTCGCTTTCGAGGAGCTCGGCCGGCACCGCGCCGCAGTGGATCGGCACCAGCGGCCGGGCGGCACGTGGCGACGCGGCATGGATCGCGCGAGCAACGAGTTCCTTGCCCGTGCCGCTTGGCCCCAGCACCAGAGCCGGCAGGCGGGTCGGCGCTACGCGGCGGATCAGGTCACGCAGGGATTCCATCGCCGGCGACGTGCCGACCAGCCCCATGTCCTCCTCCGCGCCTGCACGGGCCTTCAGCAGCGCCACCTCGCGCGCCAGTCGCGCTCGCTCCAGCGCGCGGGCGACAACGACGCGCAGCAGGTCGGGATCGACCGGCTTGGCGAGGAAGTCCCACGCACCCGCCTCGATCGCCTTTAGCGCCAGCGCATGGTCGGCATGGCCGGTCATCACCACCACGGGCGCGGGTGCGAAGGCAGGGATCAGCGCCAGCCCGGCTTCGGGATCATGGTGCGGTGGCATGGCAAGGTCGAGCAGGACGAGGTCGGCGGGGTTTGCCGCGAAGGCGGCGCGCGCAGCATCACCATCGCCCGCCACCGCGACTTCATGGCCGAGGCCGCGCAACCAGGCGCCGGTCAGTCGCTGAAAGGCGGGTTCGTCGTCGGCGAGGAGGATCATGATGCCGCTCCGAAGGTCAGGCGGAAACAGGTGGACCAGCCTGGGCGCTGCGCGAGGGCGGCGCTGCCGCCATGCGCCTCCATGATCCGGCGGACGATCGCGAGGCCCAGCCCGGTGCCGCCGGGACGGCGGGAGACGAACGGGCGGAACAGGCTATCGGCGATCTCCGACGCGATGCCGGGGCCATTGTCGCAGACGTCGAGACATACCGGCGGGCCAGGTTGCGCGAAGACGGCGACGCGCGTGCCGAGCGCGCGGGAATTATCGACGAGATTGTTCAGGACGCGCAGCAACGCCTGACGGTCTGCTGTCAGGGTGAGGTCGTGCGGGACGTGCGCTTCGACCTGAAGATGGCCCAGCAGATCCGCCACGCGCAACGGCTGAGGCGCGACAGTCCAGGCGCGTGCATAGTCGAGGATGTCGGTGACGAGATAGTTCATCCGCGCGACCTGCTCGCCGATCTCGGCGCGGACCTCCGCCGGTGCGCCGGTCGCGGCCATCTGGACGATGCCGAGCGGGTTGCGCAGGTCGTGCGCGATCGTTGCGGCCAGCGCGCCGATCTCGGCGAGGCGCGCTTCGCGCTCGGTCTCGACGAGCAGGCGGGCGGCAGCGAGGCGGCGCGCGCTCTCCGCAACGATGGTGGCGAAGCGCTCGGCGACATGGCGGGTGGCGGGCGGAGCGTCGTTCCAGCCGACCAGCGTCACCACATCGCCCGCGACGCTCAGCGTCGGACCATCGCTCGGCAGATTTAGCCGCCGGGTCAGCATGGCGCGTGCGGTGTCGATCAGCGCCGTCTCGTCCGCCGCCGCCGCCAGCTGGTCCCGCCACTCCGCAAGGTCCGCCTCGCTCACCCGCCCGCCCGGGAAGACGAGGCGGTCCGCAAGGCGCTTCAAAGGCGCGAGGATCGCCAGTCCCAGCGCCAGCGTCGCCGCCAGCGCGGCCCATGTCGCGAACAGCCCCGCCGGGCGCCCGGCAAGCGCAAGCGGGAGCGACGCGATGAGCGCGCTCGCCGCGCCGGCGCCGGCAACCAGCAACAGCCAGACGAGGCCGCGCCGCGCCCACAGGTCTGCCGCCATGAAGCGGTGGCGCAGGATGCCGTAGACCAGAGCGACGGAATAGAGCGGCAGCAGCAAGACCGGCCAGGGATAAGCGTCGATGCCGAGCGCGGGGAAGGCGAAGCCGGTCAGCGCGACGAGGCCGATCAGGCTGGAGACGAACACCGCGCCGGCTTGCCGCTGGTGCCGCCCGGCCTGTGCGAGCCAGGTGCGCGCAAGTCGCAGGTGGCCCGCGATCGACAGCAAAGCCGCCAGCGCCAGCACGCCCCAGCCGACGGTCGAAGGAATGAACATGCCGGGAAAGTCGCGCCACGGCACGACCTCACCAACGCCGAACGTCAGACCGACAAGCGCGGCAAAGCTGGCGGTCGCGTAGCTGGCGATCGCGACAGGCCGCAGCGCACCACACAGTGCGAAGGCGAAGACGAGGTGGACGAAAGCGGCAGCCGGTAGCGGCGACAGCGCGATCAGCGTTGCCGCTACCGGCGCTGCGGCGGGACCGACAATAGCGGGCAGCGCCTGCGCCGCGCTCCACAGAGCGACGCCGCTGAGGAAGACCGCGAGCAGCGTCGATCCCGGCAGGGCTCTGGCTCGCAGGGCGACGAACAAAGCGAGCAGCGCACTGGCGAGCGCGGTGAGCGAGAGCGCGCCGATATAGGCGAAGAGGCCGACAGCCGTATCCATCGTTGACAGCATAGTACGGCGTTCCGTTCACTGTGTTAACACTTACGCGCTTTCGCCTAGGTAGAAGCCCCGCATTTCCACCATTCTTCGCAACTGGCATGCCATTCGCAAAGCACCTCCCGAGCCAGGTGATGCCCGCCCGGCGTCCAAAGGGAAACCGTCCATGTTGCTACCGATCGCAGCCCTGCTGATCACCTATGCGCTGACCGCGCTCATCGCGATCCTCGCCGCCATTGTCCTGTGGCGGCCCCTGTCGATCCTCCTCGCCGAACTCTGCGGCACCGAGCAGCGCTCGCGCTTCTGGGCGGTGTGGTCGACAGTCATGATGGTCGCCACGCCGATGCTGTTCGTCTCGATCCGCAGCATCGCCACCAGCCCGACCGATCTGGTGCAAGGCACGATGACGAGCGCGCTGTTCGGCGTGCTGCTGGCGCTCGCGGGCATGGGGTTCGCGGTGTGGAGCCGCACTCCCCGCGCCGATGCGTGAGAGGTCGGGCGATGCACGTCCTCATCGTCGGAGCCGGCGGCTTCGTCGGCCGGCATCTCGCGGGGCGGCTGGTGGCGGAGGGCGTGCGCGTCACCGCCGCCGGCCGTGCTCCCCGGAGACTGGAGCAGCTGATCCCAGCTGCGGCTGCGCTGCGCTGCGACCTGGCGCGCGACGACCCCGAGGACTGGCGCGGGCGGCTCGCTGGCGTGGATGCGGTAGTGAACTGCGCCGGGCTGTTCGGCGACATGCGCCACTACGCAGATGTCCACGAGCGCGGACCGGCGGCGCTGTTCGACGCCTGCCGTGCGGGTGGCGTGGGCCGCGTCGTCCAGATTTCTGCGCTGGGCGCGCATGCCCAAGCCGCCAGCGCCTATCATCGCAGCAAGGCCGCGGCCGACAATCATCTGGCCGCGCTTGATCCGACCGGCAGCGCCATGGGCTGGGTAGTGTTGCGGCCGTCGCTGGTCATCGGCCGCGGCGGACGGAGCAGCGCGCTGTTCGCAACGATGGCCGCCCTGCCGATCACGCCGCGCCTCGCGCAAGCCGGAGGTCTGGTGCAGCCGATCCACGTCGACGATCTGGTAGAGGTCGTCGTCCGACTGCTCCGCGCACCGCTGCCACTGGCGGAGCGGCTCGATGTCGTCGGCCCGCAGCCGATGGCTACCGATGCGCTGACCGCTTCTTTCCGCCGGTGGTTGGGTTTGCCGCCGGCGTGGGGCGTAACGATGCCGCGGCTGGCACTCGCCGCGGTCGCAAGCGTCGGGATCGGACCTGTCACTCGTGAAGGTATGGCGATGCTGGCCGCCGGCAACACTGCTGCGTCCGCGCCAATGGTCCTCGCCACCGGCTATCTACCGCTGCCCCTGGACCAAGCATTGGCGCGGCATCCGGCGAACGATGCTGATCTCCGCCAGGCCCGGCTCGCGCCAGTGGCACCCGTCCTGCGCCTGGTGCTGGCGCTGGTGTGGCTGGCCGGGGGGATCGTCCCGCTCGTCTTCACGCCACCGGCGACAAGTGCCGCATGGCTAGCCCGCGTCGGCCTCACCGGCCTGCCAGCCACCGCCGCGCTATGGGGCGGCTCGCTGGCGGACATCGCGGTCGCCGTCGCGCTGCTTGTCCGGGTGCGCGGTGCGGCGCTCACGGGGATCGCAATCATGTCCGTCTATACCGTGATCCTTGCCCACATCGCGCCCCAACTCTGGGCCGATCCCTTTGGCGCGCTCGTCAAGAACGCCGCGGTCCTCGGTCTGTCGCTCGCCGTCCATGCGCTGGAGACCCCTCGTGGCTGATTATCTGCTGCTCAAGACCGTCCACATCCTCAGCTCGACCTTGCTGTTCGGCACCGGGCTGGGCACCGCCTTCCACGGCTGGATGGCAAACCGCTCGGGCGATGCCGCCGCGCGCCGCGTGGTCAACCGTAACGTCGTGATCGCCGATTGGCTGTTCACGACGCCGGCGGTCATCGTCCAGCCGGTGACCGGCGTGTGGCTGGCGCGGATCGCCGGCGTCCCGCTGACGACGGGCTGGCTGGCGGCATCGATCGGGCTGTACGTGACGGTCGGTGCCTGCTGGTTGCCGGTGGTCGCCATTCAGATCGAGATGCGGCACATCGCCGATCGCACGCCGGTGGGCGAACCATTGCCGCCGCGCTACTTCCGGCTGTCGCGGCTTTGGTTCCTGCTCGGCTGGCCAGCTTTTGTCGGTGTCATCGTCATCTTCTGGCTGATGGTGACCAAGCCGGAGATCGCATGGTGACCGCGCCCCTGTTCCGCCGCCTTCTCGGGAACGCCATCGATGCACTGCCGCCGAGCCTGCGAGAAGCGCATGATAGCAGCGAGGACCAACGCTGGTCGGGACGCGCCAACATCAAGGCGAGCCGCAACTCGTTGGCTCGGCTGCTCTGCCGAATGATGCGGCTGCCCGCGTCCGGATCAGACGTGTGCGTCACTGTTACCTTCGAACGCTGCGGCGACGGCGAGCGCTGGTGTCGAGACTTCGCTGGCCGACGCTACGAGAGCACGCTGTCCGAACGGCGCGGCCTGATGGTCGAACGTATGGGCCTCGCCACCAACATCTTTCGCGTGTCCGTGGAAGACGACGCGCTCTGGCTCGACCTGGTCGGCTTCCACTTCCTCGGTGTCCCGCTGCCCTCGGCGCTTCGGCCGCATTGCCACGCGCGCGAGCACGAGCAGGACGGCCTCTACGTCTTCGACGTGCCGATCAGCCTGTGGTGGCTGGGCCGGATCATCCGATACAAAGGCCGCATGGAGCGCCAATATGACTGACGGGAACCCGATCATCCTGTTCGACGCCGAGTGCGTGCTGTGCTCTGCCAACGCGCAGTTCATCCTCCGGCATGACCGCGCTCGCCGGTTCCGCCTTGCTGCCATGCAGAGCGAGGTCGGCAAGGCCCTGTTCCGCCGCCATGGCATCGATCCCGCCGATCCGGACACGATCATCGTCGTCAACGGCGACCACGCGCTGCGTGACAGCGACGCGGTGATCGCCATCTATGCAGGACTGGGCTGGCCCTGGCGCATTGCAGCGGCGGCGCGGATCGTCCCGCCCGCCGTGCGCGATCCGATCTACCGCTGGGTGGCCAGGAACCGCTACCGACTTTTCGGGAAGCGAGCGACCTGCTGGCTCCCCCGACCCGAGGAGGCGGATCGCGTCCTGTAAAAGCACATCACCCATGATCGACCTTTGCAAACATCCGAGATGAATGAGTGTCCGGTGCCGAGAAACTCAGAGGAAAGGCGTGTATGTCGACTTATAGGTCGTTGCAGCGTCGGCCAATGGCGGAACGAAGGTCCGCTTTCCGCACGTGACCGCCAATCGGCCAACGGCCAAAGACGCGATTACGAGATCTCATGAAGCGATCGCCAGCTGAGATCGAAGCGCACGAGATACTTACGCAGTCGGTCGGCATCGTTGGCCGACGCACGCTTTGTCCGTGAAACAGCAAAGAGCGCACGCCCGGCCTCCGACAATGACCGGCTGCGAATACAGGTCTGCACCACGGTGGCGAGTTGCGCGCGATCAAAGGGGTCGAGCATCTCGAGCCGCTCCGGCGATAGAAAGCGAGCGAGACCGTCACCTCTATCCTCGGAGTGCGACCATAGCCGCTTCAGCCGGGCGATCTCTGCCTCGACACATTCGGCGTCGATCCGGCCCATCGCACTCAGCGTCGCCATCCGCGTGACGCTGGCAGCAAGGTCGCGGAAATTGCCAGACCACAGCGCGTCCGGCGCGATCGTGAACGCAAGATAGCGTTCGCGCGCCTCCTTGTTAAAAGTGGCACGACTGCCTTCGCTTTCGGCGAAGCGATCCAGCTCGTAATCCAGGTTGGGCGCGATGTCCTCACGCCGGTCAGCGAGCCCCGGAAGCGTGAAGGTCCAGAGGTTGAGCCGCGCGAAGAGGTCGTCGCGGAAACGCCCCTCGGCGACCGCCCGTCCCAGATCGCGATTGGTACCGGCGATCAGCTGGAAATCGCTTGCAACCTCCTGGTCGGAGCCAACCGGCAGGAAGCGCTTGTCCTCGATCGCGCGCAGGATCATCGCCTGCTCGTCGAGGCCCAGTTCGCCGATCTCGTCCAGGAACAGCATACCGGTGTCGGCCGTCCGAAGAAGACCGGGCCGATCCGCGATAGCGCCGGTGAAGGCCCCCTTCCTGTGCCCGAACAGAGCGGACATCGCACCATCGCCTTTGAGGGTGGCGCAATTCACTTCGACGAACGCCCCCTTCACCTGGCGCTTCAATCGCTTGAGCTCATAGATCCGGCGCGCCAGCTGGCTCTTCCCAGCACCTGTTGGACCCATCAGCAGGACGGGTGCCTTGGAACGCCCGGCAACCTGCTCGATCTCGTCGATCATGCGGTTGAAGCCGGGGTTACGGGTCTCGATGCCATACTTGAGGAAGGACGTGCTTTCTGCGCTCGCCGCCGCGAACCGCGTCGCGATGCTGTCGTAGCGCGAAAGATCGAGATCGATCGCGGTCCAGGTGCCGACCCCATCGCTACTGCCACGGCGTGGCTGGGTCTGGAGCAACCGCCCCGGCAGATAATGGGCTTCGGTCAGCAGGAAGAGACAGATCTGGGCGACGTGCGTGCCGGTGGTGATGTGGACCAGATAGTCTTCGGCCTCCGGATCGAACGGATAATCCCGCGCGAAGTCGAGCAGCTTGCCGTAGACCTCTTCAAAATCCCAAGGGTCATTGAAGTCCAGCAGATTCGGCTCGACCGCTGTCTCGGGTGAAACGGAACCGATGTCTTCGGTGATGTAGCTCGCAAGCCGGGTGTGGGCGCTGCCGTGGAGCAAGACCAGCCGATCGACCCGCAGATCTTCGTGCATGGTAAGCCCGACAGTCGGACGCCACTTGTTCCAGCGCGTCGGTCCGAACTTGCTTGCATCGAGAGTGGAGCCGAGGAATCCGAGAACGACGAGAGGTTTCATTCTTATCCTTTGGGATAAATCTATATCCATGTCGATACAAAACAGACCGTTCGTCCTTACTGCACATTATCGCTCGCGCTTTCCAGGCAACCGCATTTCCTTTGTATCACAATGGTTTGTAAGATTTTCGGTAAACCGAAATGGAGTTGGCACGCCTCCTGCGGAGGTATGGGTGTTGGTGAGGCGACATTTCGGCCTCTCGACAGCGGAGCCGGATACGGGGCGGCCGGAATGGGCCGGCCGCCCCCGAACGGACAGGAGGAGTTGGACGATGGCCAACAAGGGACTTTTCGCAAGCGCTGTGGCGAAGCCTCTGCCGCGCGCTGATGCGGTCAACCGCGAGGGTACACCCGCTTATGCCTATGGAGCTGAGGCGAAGCTCGCCCAGCTCGCGGCGACCGGCACGCTTGCGGATAATTTCTACGGCACTGCCGAGACGCAGCTCGCCGACGTGCTCGATGCCGCTCGCGCGGTCGATCCGGTTTTCGTGGCGCAGGCGGCGGTCTACGCCCGATCCTCGGGATCTATGAAGGACATGCCGGCACTGCTCGCGGCTTACCTCACGGTGGCCGATCCTGATCTGTCGGTCACGGTCTTCGGGCGTGTGATCAACAGCGGGCGCATGCTGCGCTCCTTCGTGCAGATCATGCGCTCAGGACAGGTCGGACGGACGTCGCTCGGCTCGCGGCCGAAGCGGCTGGTTCAGCGCTGGCTGGAGCAGGCGTCGATGCATGATTTGATGGCGGCGGCCACGGGCTCCGATCCGAGCCTCGCCGACATCGTCAAGATGGTGCACCCCCGGCCCGCGGACGCCGCGCGCAAGGCTTTCTACGGCTGGCTGATCGGACGTCCCCATGACGTCGCCGCGCTGCCCGACGAGATCGCCACTTTCGAGGCCTGGAAGCAGGACAACACGCTCCCGCTTCCGTCCGTACCGTTCGAGTGGCTGACCAGCTTTCCGTTGAGCGCGGACCAGTGGGCCGAGCTCTCGGCGCGGATGGGCTGGCAGGCGTTGCGGATGAACCTGAACACGCTGGCGCGCAACGGCGCGTTCGACGTGGACGGGGTCACCGGAGCGGTGGCTGCCCGCCTCGCCGATGCACGGGCCATCGAGAAGGTCCGGCCGATGCCGTATCAGCTGATGGTGGCGTTGGGCCAGGTCGACGACGGTGTGCCGCTCAAGGTGCAGGCGGCGCTGGAGGATGCGCTAGAGCTGTCGCTCCAGAGTGTGCCGACGGTGCCGGGCCAGATCGTCGTCTGCCCCGATGTGTCGGGGTCGATGAGCTCGCCGGTGACGGGATATCGTAAAGATGCTTCGTCGAAGGTCCGGTGCATCGACGTCGCGGCTCTGGTTGCGGCAGCGATGCTGCGGACCAACCGCGCAGCCCGTTTGCTCCCGTTCGAGCAGGCGGTCGTGAAGCTGACGCTCGATCCGCGTGCCCGTCTCGCCGTCAATGCGGCGAAGCTGGCGGCGGTCGGCGGGGGTGGGACGAACGTTTCGGCACCGCTCGCGCTGCTGAATGCTCAGAAGGCGAACATCGATCTGGTCGTGATCGTGTCGGACAACCAGTCATGGGTCGATGCCCGGGCCGGAGCGACCGCCACGATGGCCCAGTGGGACGTGCTGAAGCGCCGGAATCCGGTCGCCAAGCTCGTCTGCATCGACGTGCAGCCTTACGGGACGACGCAGGCCACCGGCCGGGCGGATATTCTCAATGTCGGGGGTTTCTCCGACAGCGTGTTCGATACGGTCGCGCGCTTCGTCTCCGGCGAGAAGCGCGACTGGGTCGACGTCGTCAAACAAGTGGAGTTGTAAGAACAGGGTCGTGGCGAATGCTGGCGGGACTACATCCTCCGAAGACAGGTCTGACGAGTAAAGCGTCCGAGAAGCCGCAAGGACAAACGGGAGATGCGGGTTCGAATCCCGCCGCTGGAACGTAGCTTAAGGACCGCCGTCTTGCCGAATATGGTCGCCACGGCCCGCAATGAACATCACGGCGAATGCCGGGAAGGATTACATTGGTAATGCG
>CAZZZX010000009.1:0-19625 GCA_964658585.1 uncultured Novosphingobium sp. | reverse complement strand
AGGACGTCGCGGCGGACGACGCTATAGCCGGGTCGCTCGCGCCGCCGGACGATGGTGCCATACGCGCTGAGCAGCTCGTACAGCGTGCAGTCGATCGCATTGCTCGCGACCAGCCGCAGGCCCTCGGGCGCGGCGCGGCGGAAAGTGTCGTGCCCATGGCCGTCATGTTTTGCCGTTCTTCGTCGCCCGCGCGATCTCGCCGGGCGCGCGCGACATCCTGCGCGAGGAAGGCATCGGCTTTTACGACCTTGGCGGCACGCTCTACATCCCCGCCCCCAATGCGTTCGTCTTCATCGATCGACCACCCCTTCGCAACACCCGCAAAGTATTCGAATCCGTCTTTCAGGGGCAAAAGGCGCGCGTCGTCATGGCAGTGTTCGAACGTCGCCATGCATGGCTGAGTGTCAAGGAGCTCGCGGAGACAACCGAAGTCTCGCCAGCGACGGCATCTTCCACGCTCACCGAGATGGAGCGTCGCGAGTGGGTCGAGGTAGAGGGCTCCGGCCCGTCCAAGCTGCGTCGTTTATGCGCGGCCGACGAGGTTCTTGACGCTTGGGAGAAATATATCCTCGAGCAGAAGCCCGCCAAAATCGATCGCTATTATGTTCCCCTACCTGACATTCGCACGCTGTCGAAGCGGTTGGATCAAGTCTGCGGCGGGGCGGATTATGCCGTTACCGCCGAGGCTGCAGCACAAGCTTATGCGCCCTATCTCTCCAGCATCTCCCAGCTCAAATGCCGCATCCTTCCCGGCCCATTTCAAAAGCAGATCCTCGACTATCTGGATGCCCGGCCAGTCAGCGAGGGATGGAATCTCGGCGTTATAGAAACGCGCGCGCGCGGCGATGTGACGGTGGGCGAGCGCATCGACGGCGTGGCGCTCGCGCCGGCGCTGCAAGTCTATCTCGATCTGCTGCAGGGGTCGGGACGTTCCAAGGAAATGGCGGCGCATCTGCGCGCGGAAAGGCTCAAGCCCTGATGAGCAAGCCGAAGACCTTTGGCGGCTATGACAATGCCGTCACCGAAGCGTGCGAGCGTGTGCTGGTCACGCTCCTGCGGGGCCTTGGCCCGTGGAAAGATTCGGTGTTCCTCGTCGGCGGCCTGACCCCGCGCTATCTCGTGCGTGCACGCCCGCCCGAAGTGCCGGCGCATGCCGGCACGGGCGACGTCGATGTCGTCGTCGATCTTGTGATCCTGGCCGACACGGAGGCCTATCGGACGCTGGAAGAAAATCTCCGCATGATGGGCTTCGATCGCGCCGAAAATGATGAGGGCCGCAAACAGTCATGGCGCTGGAAGACCACGCTCGAAGCCGGCACCACGATGATCCTGGAATTTCTCGCAGACGATCCGGAACGTGCCGGCGGCAAGGTCCAGGAGCTTCCCGCAAAAGGTAAAGTCTCGGCTCTCAACATCCCGCATGCCTCCATGGTGTTCGACTTCTACGAGAGCGCCGAGATCACCGCCGAACTGCTCGGCGACAATGGCGTCGTCACGGAAACCGTCCGATACGCCGACGTCGTGAGCTTCACCTGCCTGAAGGCGTTCGCGTTCGAGAGTCGCTTCGAGCCGAAGGATGCTCATGACCTCGTCTATTGCCTCAACCATGTCGAAGGCGGCACAGAGGCAACGATCGCCGCCTTCAGCAACGCGCTGGAAACCAGGCACCGCGAAACCATCCACTCCGCGCTCGGCCTGCTCGCAACGCATTTTTGCGATGATGACAAGACCGAGGGCTATCGTAAGGATGGTCCGGTCGCCTTTGCGAAATTCGACGCCGATCCCGGAGACGACGAAGAAGGCGGACGCGATCGCCGTGTCCTGCGACAGCGCCGGGCCAGCGCGACCGTGGCAGCGATCGTCGGACCGCTTCTTGGGTGACGCCACGCGAAAGTTGTTCGTTCGTTCGTTCGCGGTAGACGCACTCGATGCGCGTATCCACGAAATGATCAGGGGACCGTAATGTCATCATTCGCCCCGGCCCATGAACTGAAATGGTGCGCTGGTGGCGTATGCAGCAGAAAAGACCCAGATCCGGACGTTTATGACTTCGTTTCGACATCCAAGTTTCGGCCTTTCGTCCAGCCTTTTGGACTTGTCCCCCCCCCCCCCATCGGAGCGAACCCTTGCTGTCAGGGCGAACCCCGAGCTCCAAAATCAGGCGGTTGATCCGCTCGACTATTTTTAGCGACAAATCCTATAAACGGTAGAAGTTCCAAAGGACGGCGATCCATGCAGCAACCATCGCTCAGCATCGGCAAGCTCGCCGCCGCCACCGGTACCAAGGTGGAGACGATCCGCTATTACGAATCTGTTGGCCTGCTGGCGGCACCCGAGCGCACCGCCAGCAATTACCGGTCCTATTCACCGGCGCACCTTTCGCGGCTGAGCTTCATCCGGCGCGCGCGCGCGCTCGGCTTCTCGCTTGAACAGGTCCAGGCGCTGCTCGGCCTTGCCGACCAGAAGGACATATCGTGCTCTGCCGTCGACCTGATCGCTCGCGAGCACCTGGCCGAGATTGACCGCAAGCTCGCCGACCTGACGACGCTGCGCGCAGAACTCGGCAACCTGATCGTGCAGTGCGGCCACGGATCGATTTCCGAATGCCGGATCATCGAGTCGCTCGGCCCCGACATTTCGCAGCCCAAGACTGCCGAGGGGTGATATCGATCGCTATTGCAACTAATTCGCAAAACTACTTGACCCTCTAGCGGCTAGAGGCTTTATCAAGGGCGGATGCGAAGATCCAACTCCCACCGAGCCCAATCACCGCGCGCGATCCGACCCCTCTGGACGTTTCTCGCGGCATTGCTTTGCGTCTTCATGGGCGGGATTGCCAACGCGCAGACCGCCGATGTGCCGACCGCGTGGCGCCTGCTGGATTATCTGGCGGTCGACTATGGCGGCGCGGTCGCCAATGGGCGGATCAAGAGCGCTTCGGAATACGCGGAGATGACCGAATTCTCGATATCCGTTGCCGAGCGGATTGCGGCATTGCCGCCATCGCCGGCCAAGGCGAGCCTCGTCGCCGGCGCGACGCGTCTCAAGGCCGTCATCGCCGCCAAGGCGGCGCCCGAAGATGTCGCTGGCTTGGCGCATGGTCTGGCCGCTGACCTGCTTAAGGCCTACCCGATTCCGCTCGCGCCCGCTCGTGCGCCGGACCTGGCGCGCGGCGCCACCCTGTTCGCGCAGAATTGCGCCAGCTGCCACGGGATGAGCGGAGACGGACGCGGACCCGACGCCGCCAAGCTTACTACGCCGCCGATCGCGTTCACCGACATTGTACGGGCACGCCAGCGCAGCGCGTTCGCACTTTATCAGGTCATCGGACAGGGCATCGATGGCACGGCGATGCAGAGCTTTGCGTCGCTGCCGTCGGAGGATCGGTGGGCGCTGGCGTTCTATGCCGGACGTTTCGCGTTCACCGATGCCGCGGCTGCAGAAGGCAAGCGGATATGGCAGAGCGATGCCTCCCTCCGCCAGCGCATCTCCGGTCTTGCGGCGCTTGCGGGGCTGACGCCGCAGGTGCTCGCCGGGCAGATCGGCGAGGCGAGGGCCGATGCGGTGATGGCCTATCTCCGGCGGCACCCGGACGCAGTGATGCAGCCCGTAGCCGAATCGCTCAGGCTCGCTCGCGCCAAGCTGGCGCAGAGTCTTGCGGCATACCGGTCAGGCGACGCACGCACCGCACGCGAGCTTGCGCTTTCCGCTTATCTCGACGGCTTCGAGCCGGTCGAGCCGACGCTCACCGCACGAGACGCAACGCTGATGGGCCACATCGAAGGCGCGATGGGCGAATTTCGCGCGGCGCTCCAACAGAAGCGTTCGGTGGACGACGTTGCGACGCGCGTACAGGTTCTGAACGGACTGTTCGACGACGCCGAAACGGTACTGTCGCCAGATGCTGCGAGCAGCGCATCGACCTTTCTCGGGGCATTCACGATCCTGCTCCGCGAAGGACTCGAGGCGCTTTTAATTGTCGTCGCGATGATCGCCTTTCTGCGCAAGGCGGGCCGAACCGAAGTGCTTCCCTATGTCCATGGCGGCTGGATCGGCGCGCTTGTCGCGGGCGGTCTGACCTGGGCAGTGGCGACCTATGCAATCGGGATCAGCGGCGCGAGCCGGGAATTGACTGAAGGGTTCGGCTCGCTGTTCGCCGCCGTCGTCCTGCTGTCCGTGGGCATCTGGATGCACGGCAAGGCACAGGCCAACCAGTGGCAGCGCTACATCCGGGAGAAGATGACGCACGCCCTGTCGCGTCAGTCGGCCTGGTTCCTGTTCGGCCTCGCCTTCATCGTCGTCTACCGCGAGGTGTTCGAGACGATCCTGTTCTACGCCGCGCTCTGGACACAGGGGAATGGCGGCATGCTGCTCGCCGGCGCCGGATCGGCTGTCTTCCTGCTGGGCCTGATTGCCTGGGCGATGCTGCGTTACAGCCGCGACCTGCCGATCGGGAAGTTCTTTTCGTACAGTGCCTGGCTGATGGCGGCGCTGACGGTCGTGCTGGTCGGCAAGGGCGTGGCAGCGCTGCAAGAAGCCGGCATCATCGATATCGCGCCGCTGACCGGCGGCCTGCGCATCACCATGCTCGGGATCTTCCCGACATGGCAGTCGATGACGGTGCAGCTGGCAATGCTCGCCGCGGTGGTTGCAGGGTTCAGGCTGAATCGCCGCCATGTCGCGGCACCGGGTTCGACAGCGAATGACACCTTGCCCGCAGATGCCACTTGACCCTGCAGTCACTAGAGGGTGCATGATCGCGCGATGAAGCAAATGCGAGCCCTTGATCATGGTCTGTAACAGTTGCCCGACAGACGCGCCCGCCAAGCCGGATCCCCGCTGGCGGCGGGTGCTGTGGGTCGCGCTCGCGATCAATCTGGCGATGTTCGCGGGCGAGATATTTGCCGGGATTGCGTCGGGGTCGCGGTCGCTGCAGGCCGATGCCCTCGATTTCCTCGGCGATTCCGCGAACTATGCCATCAGCCTCGGGGTGGCCGGCTTGGCGCTTCGATGGCGGTCGCGCGCCGCGCTGGTCAAGGGCGGCACCATCCTTGCGTTCGGACTCTATGTGCTCGTCACGACGGTCATAGCTGCGTTTGGAAGCCGGGTGCCGCAGGGCGAGACGATGGGCGCGGTTGGCCTGCTCGCTCTTTTGGCCAACGGGACTGTCGCCCTGATGCTCTTTCGCTATCGTGCCGGCGACGCAAATATGCGCTCGGTGTGGATCTGTTCACGCAATGACGCGATCGGTAACCTCGCCGTTGTCGGCGCGGCCCTTGGCGTGCTCGGTACAGGCACCCAGTGGCCCGACATAGCAGTCGCAGGTATCATGGCAGCACTAGGCATCTCGGGCGGTCTTCAGATCCTCATTCAGGCAAGTAGAGAGCTAACGGAAACCACATCAGACCATCGATCCGATGACTCGTCAAAACTCCTCAACAGTGTTATGAAATAACATACTAAATTGTGATCAGGCAGAATCGATATCTTCGTACAAAGATCCTGTTTTTGTCCTCAACTACGGCAAAATCTTTGACGGACCTGCCATATATCGTCTATGGACGCTATAGATGCGCCGCCCGTTCGCCCTCATCGTAGCGTTGATGCTGGTTCTGACATTTTCGTCAGGAGCGCAGCCTCTACCGGCCTATGCTGGTGAGATGGGCAATATCGCTATGTCGGTCGATGGTACGCCGCCCGGCCATACCGCTGGAGACGCGGACCAGGTCCCCGGTGATGCCGACAAGGCGACGCCGCACCATCACAGCTTGGGCCACGACCACGGCGCGGCCCTTCCTGCCTTGGACTTCGCGGCCGACTTGCCCGCTTCTCTCATGCTGCCTGAGCATCGCGCATCATTCGCGCTACCTCCCGGCTTCGCGCGGAATCGCGACCTGAGGCCGCCGATCGCCTGACTTCGCCACTCCCGCCGCCGTTGAGGCGCGGGAATCCATGCGAATGTCAGGAGAATACCAATCATGTCCCGAACTCTCGCGGCGTTGCTCGCCGCGACCGTCTGCGTCGGCACCGCCGCCGCGCAGACGACCCCGGTCGCATCGACCGAGGCGCCGCTTACGCTTGACGACGCCATCGCGTCGGCACGTGCGCGTTCGCCCGGCATGGATGCCGCGGATGCCGCCATTCGCGCCACGACCTCGGGCCGCACAGTCGCCGGTCTGCGCCCCAACCCATCGTTCGAGGGGCAGGCCGAGAACGTCGTCGGCACCGGTCCCTATAAGGGGCTTTCCGGCTCGGAAACGACCGTCGGCTTCTCGCTGCCGATCGAGACGGGCGGCAAGCGGTCAGCCCGCGTCGCGGTCGCCGATACGCGCGTCGGTCGTGCCAAACTCGGCGCCTTTGTCGCGCTCGCCGACCTCGAACTTCAGGTCGCAGAGACCTATGTCGAAGCACTCGGTGCGGAACGACGGCTGCTGGTCGCGCAGCAGCAGGCCGCGATAGCGACGGAAGGTTTGCGCGTCGCGCGAGACCGGGTGACGGTCGGCGCGGCGTCGCCGATCGACCAGCAGCGCGCCGACGTCATCTCGATCAACGCGAATGTCGCGGTCGAGCGGGCAGAACGCTCGCTCGACGTCGCGCGCCAGAACCTGTCCCGCCTTATCGGTAGTGCGGTCAACGGCCCGCTCGACACCGCCTGGTTCGACCGCGTCGCCGGGTTCGGCCCGACGATCGCGCCGAGTTCCGACGGCACGCTGGCGCTCGCCATCGCCGCCGCCGACCTGGCGACCGCGGAAGCCCAGATCCGCCTGGCGCGTGCCAACCGCGTACCGGACATCACGCTCAGTGCGGGAGCCCGTCGGCTACAGGCGTCGCGCGACACCGCTGCAGTCGTCGGCGTGTCGATACCGATCCCGCTGTTCAACAATGGGCGCGCCGCGATCGACCAGGCGACGGCCGAACGTGACCAGCTCACGGCGCAACTGAGGCTCGCCCGGATCGATGCGGATCGGGCGATCGCCAGCGCCGTGGCGGACGTCGCCAATGCCGCCGCCACCGCGAGGGCTGCCAACGGTCCGGCGCTCGCCGCCGCGCAGGAAGCGGCCCGCATCGCCCGGCTCGGTTACGGTCAGGGCAAGTTCAACCAGATCGAGCTGCTCGACGCCGAGCGAACGCTGTCCGAGACCCGTGCCGCGGCCATCGACGCGCTCATTGCCTTCCATACCGCCACCGCGCGCCTGCGCCGCCTGACGAGCGCCGCGCCCTCGGCCACCCCATCCGGAGACTATCGATGACCGATACCAACAAGCGCCTTCTCGGCGGCGCGGCCGCCGTCGCGCTCGTCGCGTCCGCTGGAGGATTTCTGGCCGCCCGCCTGACGGCACCCGGCGTTCCCGCGCCTGCGGCGGAAGCCCCCGCCGAGGCCGAGAAGCCGGCATCCGAGACCGTCATCCTGAACGCTGCCGCCATCAAGGAGGCGGGCATCGCGACCGAGACCATCGCTTCCGGCGGACTGTCCGCCGAGATCGTCGCGCAGGCGGCGGTGTCGGCGTCGCCGACCGGCGAAGCCATCGTCACCGCCCGCGCCGCGGGCGCGGTCGTCAGGCTGCTCAAGCGGCTGGGCGATCCGGTGCGGGCCGGCGAGCCGCTCGCGATCGTCGAAAGCCGCGATGCGGCGCAGTTCGCGTCGGACATCAAGGTCGCCGCCGCGCGGTCCACGCTGGCGCAAAAGGGCTTGGCGCGCGAGCGCTACCTCTACGAGCAAAAGGTCTCGTCGCGCGCCGACTATGAAAAGGCGCAGGCCGAAGCCGCGACGGCGGCGGCCGAAGCCCAGCGCGCGCGGTCCACCGCTGGTGCGGCCAAGGTCACGTCCGATGGCCGCGGTGTGATGGTCGCCAGCCCGATCTCTGGGCGCGTTACCGCGATCACCGCCAAGCTGGGCGCGTTCGTGCAGCCAGAGACCGAGCTGTTTCGCGTCGCCGATCCGCGCGAGGTGCAGATCGAAGCGGCGATCGGGTCGCTCGACGCCGCCCGCCTCGCACCGGGCGACCGGGCCGTGATCGAGCTGCCCGACGGACGGACCGTCGATGGCCGCGTCCGCGCGGTCACGCCGACGCTCAACACCGAGACGCGCGCGGCCACCGCGGTGATCGACGTGGCATCCGCAGGCCTGCCGCCGGGTCTCGCCGTCCGCGTCCGCATTCTGCCAAGCCGCGGCGGTGGCTCGACCGCGATCGTGGTCGCGGAGGAATCGGTCCAGTCACTGGGCGGTCGCGACGTCATGTTCGTGCGCACGCGGCAGGGCTTCCGCGCCCGCCCGGTCACCACGGGCCAGCGCAGCGCGGGCCGGATAGAGATCGTGAGCGGCCTGCAGCCAGGTCAGGTCGTGGCGACGACCAACGCCTTCCTGCTCAAGGCCGAGCTCGGCAAGTCCGCCGGCGAGGAGGAATAGACCATGATCGCCAACCTCATGGCGCTGTCCGTCCGGGCGCGCTGGGCCGTCGTCGCCTTCTTCCTCGTCGTCGCGGGCGTCGGTGTCTGGCAGCTCACGAAGCTGCCGATCGACGCCGTCCCCGACATCACCAACAACCAGGTCCAGATCAACACGGTCGAGCGCGGGCTCTCGCCGATCGAGATCGAGAAGCGGGTCACGTTCCCGATCGAGACGGCGCTCGCGGGTATCCCCGGGCTGGAGACGACCCGCTCGCTTTCGCGCAACGGGTTCAGCCAGGTCAGCGCCATCTTCTCCGACAAGACCGACCTCTACTTCGCGCGCCAGCAGGTGAGCGAGCGGATCGCACAGGCGCGCGACAGCCTGCCCGACGGCGTCCAGCCGCAGATCGGACCGGTCACGACGGGCCTCGGCGAGGTGTTCATGTATGCGATCGACTTCGCCAACCCCGGCGGGAAGGGCGCGAAGGTCGTGAATGGCCAGCCGGGCTGGCAATCCGACGGCAGCTTCCTGACGCCGGAAGGCGACCGGCTGACGGATGACGTGTCTCGCTCGGCCTATCTGCGCACTGTGCAGGACTGGATCATTCGGCCGCAGCTCCGCACGGTCAAGGGCGTCGCCGGCATCGACTCGATCGGCGGCTACGAGAAGACGTATGTCGTCGAGCCCGATCCGGTGAAGCTCGGAAGCTACGGCGTCTCCTATTCCGAACTGGCCAAGGCGTTGGAATCGGCGAACCTGTCGGTCGGCGCCAACTACTTCAACCGTGGCGGCGAGGCCTTCCTCGTGCGCGGCGACGCGCGCATCAAGGACATCGACGGGATCGCCGATGCCATCATCGCGACCCGTGGCGGGGTGCCCGTCGCGGTCAAGAATGTCGCCACGGTGCGGATCGGTGGTGATCTCCGAACGGGTGCCGCCAGCATGAACGGTCACGAAGTGGTGGTCGGCACCGCGCTGATGCTGATCGGCGGCAACAGCCGCATTGTCGCGCGCACCGTGGGCGACAAGATCGCCGAGGTTACGAAGTCGCTGCCGCCCGGTATCAAGGTCACGCCCACGCTCGACCGCTCGGTGCTCGTCAACGCGACCGTCGGGACGGTGCAGAAGAACCTTGCCGAGGGCGCCGTGCTGGTCGCCGCCGCGCTGTTCCTGCTGCTCGGCAACGTGCGCGCGGCGATCATCGCCGTGCTCATCATCCCCTTCTCGTTCCTGATGATGGCGATGGGCATGAACGCCTTCGGGGTGCCCGGCAACCTGATGAGCCTTGGCGCGCTCGACTTCGGCCTCATCGTAGATGGCGCGGTGATCATCATCGAGAATTGCCTGCGACGCCTGGCCGAGCGGCAACATCGCGAGGGCAGGCTGCTCGCGCTGCGCGAACGCCTGGAGGAGACGATGCGAGCGAGCCAGGAGATGATCAAGCCGACCGTATTCGGTCAGGCAATCATCTTCCTCGCCTTCGCGCCGTTGCTGATGTTCACCGGCGTTGAAGGCAAGACGTTCTCGCCGATGGCGATCACCATCATGCTGGCGTTGGCGGCCGCGTTCGTCCTGGCGCTGACGTTCGTGCCGGCGATGGTCGCGCTGCTCATCCGCGGCAAGGTTGCCGAGAAGGAAGTATGGATCGTCGCCCGCATCAAAGAGCGGTATGCGCCGGTCCTCGACATGGCGGTGGCACGGCCCTGGCCGTTCATCGCTGCAGGCTTTGGCTTCTTCGCCGCCGCGATCATAGCGTTCGGGTTTTTGGGACAGGAATTCATCCCGCAGCTCGACGAGAAGAACGTGGCGCTCGCCTCCAGCCGCGTCCCATCGGTGTCGATGGAACAGTCGCTCAAGATGCAGCGAGGTGTTGAGCGTGCCGTCACCAGCCTGCCGGAAGTGGCGCTGATGTTCTCCAAGACCGGCACGGCCGAGGTCGCGACCGATCCGATGCCGTCCAACATCTCGGACGGCTTCGTCATCCTCAAGCCGCAGGACCAGTGGCCTGCGGGGGTAGAGACCAAGGCCGACGTGCTCGAGCGGATCGAAAAAGGATCCGGTGCGCAGATCGGCAACGCGTTCGAGGTCAGCCAGCCGATCCAGCTGCGCTTCAACGAGCTGATCGCTGGGGTGCGCGGCGATGTAGCGATCAAGCTCTATGGCGACGACCTCGACAAGATGAGCGCGGCCGCCGCCAACATCGTGAAGGCGCTGCAGGCGATCCGCGGCGCGGCCGACGTCAAGGCCGAGCAGACGAGCGGCTCGCCGACGCTTGACGTCCGCTTCGACCGGGCGGCCATCGCCCGATACGGGCTGACGGTCGAGGAGGTGGCCGACACCGTAGCCGCGGCGATGGGCGGCCGCGAGGCCGGCCTCGTGTTCGAGGGCGACCGGCGTTTCGGCGTGCAAGTACGCGTGCCGATGGAAACGCGCGACAACCTCGACGCGCTGCGCAACCTGCCCGTGCTGCTACCACCCGAGGCGACCGAGCGCCGCGGTTCGGTGCCGCTGTCTCAGGTCGCGCAGTTCCGCTTCAGCGAGGGTCTCAATCAGATCAGTCGTGAGAACGGCAAGCGTCGCGTGGTGATCCAGGCGAACGTGCGCGGGCGCGACGTGGGATCGTTCGTGGCGGAAGCGATGCCGAAGGTGGGCAAGGTCGCGCTGCCAACCGGCTCGTTCCTCGAATGGGGCGGGCAGTTCCAGAACCTGCAAGCCGCTTCCGACCGGCTGGCGATCGTCGTGCCGATCTGCTTCGCCGCGATCTTCGCGCTGCTCTACCTGGCGCTCGGCGGGCTCGGACGGGCCTTCGCCGTGTTCGCGGCAGTGCCATTGGGCCTCGCGGGTGGCGTGTTCACGCTGCTCATGACCGGCATCGCCTTTTCGGTGTCGGCCGCGGTCGGGTTCATCTGCCTGGCGGGTGTCGCCGTGCTCAACGGGCTGGTCGTGATGAGCGCCATCCGCGAGCGGCTCGAGGACGGCGTTGAACTAAGCCGAGCCATCGTCGAGGGGACGTTCGAGAAGGTGCGGCCGGTCATCATGACAGGCTTCGTGCCTGCGATCGGCTTCGTGCCAATGGCGCTCGCGCACGGCACGGGCGCCGAGGTCCAGAAGCCGCTCGCGGTGGTCGTCATCGGCGGCCTGATCGCGGCGACGATCCTCACGCTGCTCGTCCTTCCCGCCATCACCCAGGTCGTGCTCGGCCTGGGCGAGCGCTGGCACGAGCGGCGCAGGGGAAATCCGGAAAGCCACGGCGGAGAGATGGCTCCAGCGACGGGAGAGGGATGATGGGAAACGGCATGAAGCTATTGCGCATCTACACCGACGAGGCCGCCTATTTCGGCGACCGCAAGGTGTTCGAGGTGGTCGCATCGCGTGCGCGCGACGCGAAGATGGCCGGCGCGACGGTGCTGAAGGCCCTGTTCGGCTTCGGCCGGTCGGCGCATCAGCATCGCAAGCACTTCCTGGAGGACGACCAGTCCCTCGTGATCGAGATCGTTGACGACGATGCGCGCCTTCGCGCGTTCGTCGCCGAACTGGCCGACATATCGGGCATCGGCCTGATCACACTCGAGGCTGTCGAGATACTTGGCGGCGACAACATGACGGAGAGCGGACGATGAGCTCGAGCAATGGTACGGACCACATGCATGATCCCGATCACGACGATCATGCCGGGCACGATCACGATGGAGGTGGCGACAGTGGCCATGGCGGTCACGGTCACAGCCACGCGCCCGCCAGCTTCGGCAGGGCGTTCGCGATCGGCACCGCGCTCAACATCGGCTTCGTCGTCGTCGAGGCGACCTACGGCCTGATCGCCGGATCGGTCGCGCTGCTCGCCGACGCCGGCCACAATCTGAGCGACGTCCTCGGCCTGCTCATCGCGTGGGGAGCGGCGACGCTTGCGAAACGCACGCCGAAGGGGCGCTATACCTACGGTCTGCGAAGTTCTTCGATCCTGGCCGCACTGCTCAACGCCCTGCTGCTGCTCGTGGCGATCGGCGTGATCGCGGTCGAGGCGGTCCGACGGTTCGCCGAGCCGAGCCCGGTCGCCGGCACCACGGTCATGATCGTTGCCGCGATAGGCATCGTGATCAACGGCGTCACCGCGTTGCTGTTCATGAGCGGTCGCAAGGGCGATCTGAATATCCGCGCCGCGTTCCTCCACATGGCCGCTGACGCCGGCGTGTCGGCTGGCGTCGTACTTGCCGGGCTGGCTATCGTGCTGACCGGCCGCACCTGGATCGATCCGGTCACCAGTCTCGTCATCGTCGTCGTGGTCGCGATCGGGACCTGGGGACTGCTGCGCGATTCGGTCAACATGAGCCTGCAGGCGGCGCCCCCGGGCGTTGATCCCGCCAGGATCGGCGCGTTCCTGCGCAAGCAGCGCGGCGTGAAGGGTGTGCACGACCTTCACGTCTGGCCGATGAGCACGACGGAAACGGCCCTGACCGTCCATCTGCTGGTGCCCGAGGGCTATCCCGGCGACGCCTTTACCGTCGAGATCGTGAAGTCGCTCAAGGAACGGTTCGGCATCGACCACGCGACGATCCAGATCGAGACCGACCCTGACGCGGACTGCCCGCTAGAACCCGACCACCTGGTCTGAGGCGATGGACGAAGGCGCATTCACCCGACCACCGAACAGTCGCAAGTCCTGGACGACCGAGGACGACGACGAGCTCCGCCGGCGGGTTGTCGCCAGGCAACCGCCAGGCGCAATCGCGAAGGGCATGGGTCGAACGGTCGACGGCATCCGGGGGCGTGCGCAGCAACTGCGCCTCCAGCTTCCGTCGTCGCGCCAGCCATGGCGGATGTTCGCACGGCCGTCATGGTGGGGCCTGCGGCACCCCGGCGCCGAATGAAAGAGCGGACAGGAACGTCATCGGAGCGTCACACGCTAGGTCGACATTGAAAACGCACCCTAAGGAAACCTATGCTGGCTCTGACCTACACCGTATTCCCGTTGATCGCCGTCCTCGTCGGAGCGATCGTCGCCGTGCTGCGTCCGCCGGGCCCCGCACTCTCCAGCGCGATCCAGCATCTCGCGGCGGGCGTCGTGTTCGCGGCGGCTGCAGCCGAGATACTGCCGCAGGTCGTGCACGGCGGATCCCCGGCGGCGACGCTGATCGGGGGCGCGGCAGGCGTGGTGGCCATGCTTTCGCTCAAAACGCTAGAGGAGCGCTTCGAGGGGCCGCTGGGAATGCTCGGCGCGGTCGGCACCGACATACTGATCGATGGCCTGGTGCTCGGCCTGGCGTTCATCGCCGGGGCGAAGGCCGGGCTGTTGCTTACCATCGCCCTGACGCTGGAGATCTTGTTCCTCGGCGTCACCGTGACCGAGGAACTGGGCGCGACCGTGCGCTCCAAGATAAAGATCGTGGCGATCACCGGCGGGCTCGGACTGCTGTTGCCCCTCGGCGTAATCCTGGCCACACCCGTCGCCAGCTTCCCGCCTGCGGTGATCGACGGGTTCCTCAGCTTCGGGCTGATCGCGCTGCTGTATCTCGTGACCGAGGAACTGCTCGTCGAGGCCCATGCCAAACCGGACAGCCCGCTCATTAGCGCGATGTTCTTCGTCGGGTTCCTCGGACTGCTGCTCCTTGAGGAATTGATGGGCTGAGGTCGCGTCGAAATGGATAGCAACCGAACACTACCAATATTTTGATATTGCTCGAAATTGCTCGATCGCCTGCTGCGGGCCTTCGCCTTCCTCGGCGTGGACGAGGCAATGGTCAATATGATCGTTGATCAGCGCACGCTTCGCGCTGGCGATCGCATTCTCGACCGCCTGCAGCTGCTGGGCGATGTCGACGCAGGGGCGTTGCTCCTCGATCATGGTTACGATGCTGCGAAGGTGGCCGGTCGCCCGGTTAAGGCGCTTGACTATCGCGGGGTGGCTGGTTTGCGCTGTATGGGCCATTTTGAGTTCCTGACACGTCATGACGGACGTGTCCATCATATCCCCCATGGGGGATAGACAGGCGGCCAGAATCAGGGGATAGGGGCGCCCATGCTCGCAGTCCTCGCCAATCGCACCTATCGCCACCTATTCCTCGCGCAGATCATTGCGCTGATCGGGACGGGGCTGGCGACGGTCGCGCTTGGTCTGCTGGCCTATGACATCGCAGGCGGTGACGCGGGCGCTGTGTTGGGCACCGCGCTCGCGATCAAGATGATCGCCTATGTCGGTGTCGCGCCGATCGCCGGTGCCTTCGCCAACAAAGTGCCGCGCCGCGCGCTGCTCGTCGCGATGGACATGATCCGTGCTGCCGTCGCGCTGTGCCTGCCGTTCGTCACGCAGGTCTGGGAGGTCTATGTCCTGATCTTCGTGCTACAGTCGGCGTCGGCGGCGTTTACACCGACATTCCAAGCGACCATCCCTGACGTGCTGCCCGAAGAGCGCGACTATACGCGGGCGCTGTCGCTGTCACGGCTTGCCTATGACATGGAAAGCCTGACCAGCCCGATCCTCGCGGCGGCGTTGCTCACGGTCATCAGCTTCCACTGGCTGTTCGCCGGGACCGCGATCGGCTTCGTCGCTTCGGCACTATTGGTAGTGTCGACCACCTTGCCGCGACCCAAGCTGGTCGAGGACGCGGGTGGCATCTACGACAAGACGACGCGGGGCACGCGCATCTACCTCAAGACGCCACGCCTGCGCGGCCTGCTTGCGCTGACCCTGGCGGCGGCAGCGGCGAGCGCGATGGTGATCGTGAACACAGTCGTGATCGTCAAAGGGCTCGGCCTCAGCCAGCGCGACGTCGCGCTGACGATGGCGGCGTTCGGCGCGGGCTCGATCACGGCGGCACTGACCTTGCCGCGCATCCTAGATCGGGTCGCCGACCGCACCGTAATGTTGATCGCTGCCGCTCTTCTGACGCTAACACTTGCCGCGATGGCACTGGTCACCGTGACCATGGGAACGGCCGACAGCTATTGGTACATGCTGATCGCAGGATGGATCGTCATGGGCCTAGCCTATTCGGCAAGCGTTACGCCTTCGGGTCGGCTGTTGCGCCGGTCGGCCAATGCCGACGATCGCCCCGCGGTGTTCGCGGCGCAGTTCGCGCTCAGCCACGTCTGCTGGCTCTTCGCTTACCCCTTGGTTGGGCAGCTCGGCGCGCGGGTCGGCATGGCGGCAGCGTTTGGCGCGATGGCGGCCATCGCCGGTGTTGGCACGCTGGCTGCGGTCCGGCTCTGGCCGGCGAACGATCCCGACGTTGTCGCGCACGAACATGGCGACCTTTCGGCCGACGATCCGCACCTGAAAGAGCATGAACGCGGGGATCATGCCTTCGTGATCGACAAGCGTCACCCCGATTGGCCCAAGGCGTGAGCGCGTTTCCCTTGCCGCAGCGCAGCACTCCGCATACACTCCCTCGTGTGGCGCTCGTCCGATCCCGATCCGCCCCTTGGGGGTTCCTGCTCGCTCTGCTCGCCTTGATGACGATGAGCGCCGTATCGACATGGCACAATGCCAGCATTCACGACGACGACGCGGTCCACGCCGTTTCTGTCGCACACGAGCATGAGAAACAGGATTCGAGCGATCCCGATGGCGCCGTGCACCTTACAGCGCACATGGTCGGGCAGAGCCTCGCAGTGCCTGATACAGCCGTCGCCCACATCTATGAGGCGTCATTCACGACCAACTGGTCGGTGCCGCGTTCAGCCCTTAAAGCTGGCATCGATCCAACATCTTTACTGAGACCACCAAAGGCCTGATCCCTGCCGCGCGCTGGGGGCGCGCCCGAGTCCAACTCGTGCAAGGATCACATCTCTATGACTGGCTTTATCAGCCGACGGCGCCTTGCGGCGCTGTTCGGCGGACTCGCGGGCGTGACGCTGGCGGGTCCGGCGTGGGCCGACCCCGCGCCACCCTTCGCTCTGTTGCTCAAGCAAGCCGAGCAATCTCCGCGCGTCCAGGAGTTGGCCGCCGACGTCGATCGTGCGGCGGGCCTGTCGGACCAGGCGCACGCACGCCCCAATCCCTCGGTGAGCGTCTATGCTGAGAACTTTGCCGGATCGTCGCCCTATGCCGGGTTCGACCGGACCGAGACGACGCTGCAATATAGCCAGCCGTTCGAGCTGGGCGGCAAACGATCTGCGCGCATCGCCGCTGGCGAAGCCGGGGTGACGGCGGCGCGGGCGCGAGGACTGCAAGGTCGCGTCGCCTTTGCCTATGATCTTGCGCGGGCCTATGCCGCCGTCGAACTCGCCGATCGGCGCATCGCGATTGCCGAGGATGAAGTCGAGGAGGGCGAGGCCGACCTGAAACTCGCCCGCGCCCTGGTCGAAGTAGGCAAGGAAGCCCGCCTCCGCGCGCTGCAAGCCGAAACCGAACTCAATGCCGCTCGCGCCGTGCTGGAAAGCACGCGGGCGGCGCGCACGGCGGCACTCGCCCGATTATCCGCGCTGGCCGGGGTCGAGACGCCCTTCACCGGCATTTCGGACTCGCTACTCGATCCGCCCCAATTACGCGCCGCTTATGGGCCGCTCGATCCCTTGCGAACCACAAGCTATCTCGCCGCGCTGGCCGATCGGGAGGCTGCTACAAAACGCGCAGCGTCGGAGCGCACACGCGCCATTCCTGACATTACCGGGCAGATTGGCGTGCGCAGGCTCGATCAGGACCGCGCGACCGCGCTGGTCGCCGGCATCTCGTTGCCGCTGCGCCTGTTCGACCGCAACCGGGGCAATATCGCCGCAGCCGACGCCGAGCTGCGCGGGGCGGAGGCAAGGGCGGCAGCGGCACGACTTGAAGCGGCCGCCAATGTCCGCAGCGCCGTCGCGCTGGCGGAAGCCGCCGACGCCCGCGTCATCGCCGCCGAACGGACGGTGGCGACTGCCGAGGAAACCTATCGTCTTGCCCGCATCGCCTATGAAGCGGGCAAATCACCCTTGAGCGAACTACTCGTCGCCCGCCACGGACTGGGTCTGGCGCGTGGCGTCGTCGCCGATGCTGCCGCGGCCCGTTTCGATGCCCGTGCCCAACTCGCCAGCCTGAACGGCATGGCCATCACCGGAGACCCGGTCCAATGAACGACAAGACACGCCTTTATACCAGGGCCGCGATCGGCCTGGTCGCTGCCGCCGCGCTCGGCTTCGGTGCCGCGCGCCTGACGCAGCCGACGCCGCCCGTACCTGAAGCGATGGCGACGAAGCCGAGCGAGCCGAGTGACGCGGTCGAGATCACGCCGGACGGCATCCGCATTTCGGCGATCACCGTCGCGGCCGCCGCATCGGGCGAACTCGACGCGGCGATCCCGGCGTCCGCCACGGTGGAGGCGACCCCCGATGCCGAAGCGGTGCTGACCGCGCGCGCGCCCGGCACCGTCATGCGCATCTTCAAGCGGATCGGCGATCCGATCCGAGCGGGCGATACGCTGGCGCTGGTCGAAAGCCGCGACGCCTCGACGATCGCCGCCGACCGTGCTGCCGCTGCGGCGCGCGTGTCGCTGGCCTCGAAACAGCTGGCGCGTGAGCGGTCATTGCTCGCGCAAGGCGTGTCCGCACGGGCCGATTATGAGACCGCGCAGGCAGCACTTGCGGTCGCACAAGCCGATGCAGGACGCGCCAGCGCCGCAGCAGGCGCGGTGCGGCTGGCGCGAGATGGCCGGTCGATCGCGGTCGTCAGCCCGGTGACGGGTCGCGTCACCGCCGCGACTGCGAGTCTCGGTCAGTTCATTGCGGCCGAGACCGAGCTGTTCCGCGTCGCCGATCCGTCGCGCCTGCAGATCACCGCCAGCTTGCCGCAAGCCGACGCGCCCCGCGTCCGCACCGGCGACCGGGTGGAACTGACCACCAGCGACGGACAGATGATCACAGGGCGGGTGCGCTCGACCACGGGCGTGGTCGACCGCGAGACGCGCGGTGCGACGATCGTGATCGAGCCGGGCGCGGGCGCGAGCCTGCTCGTGCCGGGGCAATTGATCCAGGCGCGCGTCTTCGCCAGTGGCGGCGCTGCCAAGTCGGGCGTGATGGTGCCGCAGGACGCGGTCCAGACAATCGGTGATCGCCGCGTGGTGTTCGTCCGCACGCGCAGCGGCTTCAAGGCGCAGACGGTCCAGGTCGGCAGCCGCAGCGGCGGGATGGTGGCGATTGCGTCGGGCCTTAATCCCGAAACGCCGATCGCCACCACCAATGCCTTCCTCCTCAAGGCCGAGATCGAGAAGGAGCAGGCGGAATGATCGCGCGCATCCTCTCGCTCTCAGTCCGCATGCGATGGCTCGTGGCCTCGCTGACGCTGGTCGTCATTGCGTTCGGTGCCTGGCAGATCATCATGCTGCCGATCGACGCTGTACCCGACGTGACCAACCGCCAGGTCCAGATAAGCACCTTTGCGCCGACGCTGGGGCCGGTCGACATCGAAAAACAAGTGACCTTCCCGGTCGAGACCGCGCTGGCGGGCATTCCGGGGCTGGAGATGACCCGCTCCTTCTCGCGCAACGGCTTCAGCCAGGTGACGGCGGTGTTCACCGATTCGACCGACGTTTTCTTCGCGCGCCAGCAGGTGACCGAACGCCTCGCGCAGGCGAAGGATAGTCTGCCCGCCGGCATCCAGCCCAACCTTGCGCCGCTGAGCACTGGCCTTGGTGAAATCTTCTTCTATTCGGTCGCGTTCCGGCATCCTGACGGCAAGGGCATCAAGCCGGTCGATGGCAAGCCCGGCTGGCAATCGGACGGCAGCTATCTGACGCCCGAGCGCGAGCGGCTGACGACCGAACTCGCCAAGGCGGCGTATCTGCGCACCGTGCAGGACTGGATCATCCGCCCCCAGATGCGCACCGTGAAGGGCGTTGCAGGCGTCGATTCCAACGGCGGCTATGTGAAGCAATATCTGATCGAGCCCAATCTGGGTGCACTCGCCGCTTATGGTCTTTCGATCACCGAACTCGCCGATGCGCTCGAGCGCGCGAATATGTCGGCAGGCTCGAATTACGTGCGCCGTGCGGGCGAGAGCTTCCTGGTGCGGGCCGACGCCAGGCTGAAGTCAATTGAGGACATTCAGGACGCGGTGGTGGCGACGCGCGCCGGCACCCCGGTGCGCGTGCGCGACGTTGGCGAGGTCGTCATCGGCGGTGCCGTCCGCACCGGTTCGGGCAGCCGCATGGGATCCGAAGCGGTGATCTCAACCGTGCTGATGCTCGTTGGCAGCAATAGCCGGATCGTCGCCAATGCGGCGGGCGACAAACTGACCGAGGTCAACCGGTCGCTCCCGCCCGATGTGTTC
>CAZZZX010000008.1:0-22084 GCA_964658585.1 uncultured Novosphingobium sp. | reverse complement strand
GTCGTGCGCCGCGATCAGCGCGACCCTGCGCCCGACCGCGACGCCGTAGCGATGCAGATAGGTGCGCGCCGCGCTCGCCAGCATGATGCCGGGGCGATCATTGTCGGCGAAGACCAGCGGGCGCTCGATCGCGCCGGTCGCCAGCACGATCCGCCCGGCGCGGATGCGGTGCAGACGTTCGCGGGGGCCGTGCGCCTCGGCGGGCGGCAGGTGATCGGTCAGTCGCTCGACCGCGCCGACGAAACCTTCGTGATAGAGGCCGATCGCGGTGGTGCGCGGCAGGCAGGCGACCCCGGCTGCTGCGAGCTTTTGGAGCGCGTCCTCGAGCCACGGCCAACGCGCCGGCTCGGCGAGCAGCTTGCCGCCGAGCTCGGCCTGCTCGTCGACCAGCATCACCCGCTCGCCGCTTGTCGACGCCGCCAGCGCCGCCTCGATCCCGGCCCGGCCCGCGCCGACGATCAGCAGATCGACGAAATCGTAGGTCGCGGCGTAGCGGTCGGGATCGATCGCATCGGGCGCCTTGCCGAGCCCCGCCATCCGGCGGATCGCGGGTTCGTACAGTTTCTCCCACGCGGCGCGCGGCCACATGAAGGTCTTGTTGTAGAAGCCCGCCGGGAACAGCGGCGACAGCAGGTTGGTGGCCGCCCCGAGATCGAAGCCGAGCGACGGCCAGCGGTTCTGCGTCTCGACCGTCAGCCCGTCATGCAGTTCGATCGTCGTCGCGCGCACATTGGCGGTGGTGCGGCCAGCGCCGCGATCGACGCCCATCAGCGCGTTGGGCTCCTCGACGCCCGCGCCGAGCAGCCCGCGCGGGCGATGGTATTTGAACGAGCGCCCGACCAGGTGCACGCCATTGGCGAGCAGTGCCGAGGCGAGTGTGTCGCCGGCCGCGCCGGTCAGCGCCTTTCCGTCGAAACGAAAGTTGACGGGGCGGTCGACATCGACGCGCCCGCGCCCACGGACACGGAAGGCGCTCATATGATCCCGCCCGTCCTGCCGGTCCAGGCATCGGCCTCGCCGGGGCGCGCCTCGCCCGCCTTGTAGGTCCGCTCGAAGCGATCGGTCACCGTGTCGCGCACCGCGTTGAAGAAGCGACCACAGCCATGGATATGGCGCCAGCGCTCGAAGTGGCGGCCGCGTACGTTGGTGCGCTGGTAGAGATAGGTCTCCCAATCCGCATCGCTCATCTCGTCCGGCTTAGGCGGCCGCGCGATATGCGCCTCGCCGGCATAGCCGAACTCGATCTCGGGGCGGCGCTCCTCGCAATAGGGGCAGTGGATCAGCAGCATGTCAGTGCGCCACCGCCGCGGCCGCCGCTTCGTCGATCAGCCGCCCGCTGCGGAAGCGATCGAGGGTAAACGGCGCGTTGATCGGGTGCGGCTCGTCCCTGGCGATCGTCCAGGCGAGCAGATCCGCCGCGCCCGGCGTCGCCTTGAAGCCGCCGGTTCCCCAGCCGCAATTGACGTAGAGCCCCTTGACCGGCGTCTTGCCGAGGATCGGCGAGCGATCGGGGGTGACATCGACGATCCCGCCCCAGTTGCGCAGCATCCGCATCCGGCGGACGATCGGGAAAATCTCGCAGATCGCCGCCAGCGTGTGCTCGACGATGTGGAGCGCGCCGCGCTGCGAGTAGCTGACATAGGCGTCGGTGCCCGCGCCGATCACCAGCTCGCCCTTGTCGGACTGGCTCATATAGGCGTGGACGGTGTTCGACATGACGACGCACGGGAAGAACGGCTTGATTGGCTCAGAGACCAGCGCCTGCAACGGAAAGCTCTCGAGCGGGAAGCGTAAGCCCGCCATGTCCATCACCACCGACGTGTTGCCGGCGGCCGAGACGCCGATCCTGTTCGTCGCGATGAAGCCGCGCTCGGTCTCGACGCCGGTCACCGCGCCATCGGCGCCGCGGCGGATGCCGGTCACCGCGCAATTCTGGATGATGTCGACGCCGAGCGCGGCGGCGGCGCGCGCATAGCCCCACGCCACCGAGTCGTGCCGCGCGGTGCCGCCGCGCCGTTGCAGCGCCGCGCCCAGCACCGGGTGGCGCGCATGGGGATCGATCGACAAGGGCGGGCAATAGGCCTGCGCCTCCTCGGCGGTCAGCCATTCATTGTCGACGCCGTTGAGCCGGTTGGAATGGATGTGCCGCTTGAAGCTCTGCACGTCGTGGACGTTGTGCGCGAGCATCATCACGCCGCGCTTGGAATACATGACGTTGTAGTTGAGCTCGCGGCTCAGCCCGTCCCACAGCTTGACCGCATGGTCGTAGAGGAAGGCGCTCTCGTCGTAGAGATAGTTGGAGCGGATGATCGTCGTGTTGCGCCCGGTGTTGCCGCCGCCGAGCCACCCCTTGTCGATCACCGCGACGTTGGTGATGCCGTGCTTCTTGGCCAGATAATAGGCCGCGCCGAGGCCGTGGCCGCCCGCCCCGACGATCACCGCGTCATAGGATCGCTTGGGCGCGGCATCGGGCCATTGCTGCGGCCAGCCCTTGTGATGACCGATCGCCTTGGCGACCAGAGCGGCGGCGGAGAAGCGGGTCATCGCACGTCACCGTACATGACGAGCATGGTCGCGCCGTCGCGACTGCCCCCCGAATGCACCGCGCCCGCCGCGCGGACGATGAAGCTGCCCGCCGGATGGACGGTCCCGTCGTCGTCGTAGAGGCTCCCCTCGATGATATAGACCTGCTCGATCCGGTCGTGCGCATGGGGCAGGGAGATCGTGCCCGGCTCGACCCGCATCAATTGTGTGGAATATCCCGGGGTCTCGAGCAGCGTGCGGACGGACCAGCCCGGCGACCCGGGCGAGGGCGTCCAGTCCGCGGCGGGTGGGGTCGCCCGCGATCCGTCGCTTGGGACGCCGGGTGCGTCCACGTGCCTCATGCCACCGCCGCCAGCGCAGCGCGCGCGCGGTCCGTGTAGAAATCCTTGAAGCGCTCGACCAGTTTCTCCTCGGTCGAATAGGGGCCGGGGCGATAGCCGTCGCCGCTGATCCCGCGATGGTTGATGTGGCTGAGCCAGGCGTCCTGCACGTTGGTGGCGCGCCACACCGCGGTCAGCGTCCCGACGTCGTAGTCGACGCCTTCCTCGGCGTCCTCGCGCACCAGCCAGCTCGTGCGCAGCATCGTGCGGTCGGCGCCGATCGGCGTCAGCGAGAAGGTGACGACGTGATCGCAGCAGAAATGATGCCAGCTGTTGGGCTGCGTCCACACCGACAGGCTCGAGGCATTGGGTTCGGCGAAGGGGCCGAGCAGCTTCGTGCACGCGACCTTGCCGTCGACCGTCTGCGAGACCGCGCCGTTGGCGAGCGGCAGCCGCGCGACCCGGTGCCACCACGCATCGGGGAACTCGATCAGGTCGTGATAGATGCCGAGCCGCTTCCATTCCTCGCGCTCGGCGCCGATGACCTCGACGAACGTCGTGTCGTCGACCGCGCCCGCCGCGCCCGCGTCTTCAGGCAGGCCCTTGCCGAAACCGTTGGCGCCGAGGCAGGCAAGCAGTTCGGGATGGTTGCCCTCGCAATGATAGCATTCCCGGTTGTTCTCCATGACGAGCTTCCAATTGGCGTCCTCGACCAGCTCGTCCTGCACCGCGACCTTGCAACGGTCGAGATCGTAGATCGATACCTGCGCCGCGATGTCGGCCTTCACCCGGTCGATCGGCGGCGGATCGTCGCTCAGGCAGACGAACAGCAGGCCGCCGACATTCTCGATCGCGACCGGGATCAGGCCGTGCTCGGCCTTGTCGAACCCGTCCGGCATGTTGCGCGCGGCGAGCAGCCGACCGTCGAGCCCGTAGGTCCAGATATGATAGGGGCACATCAGGCGCGGGGCGCTGCCCTGCTGCGCCTCGCAGATGCGCGCGCCGCGATGGCGGCAGCTATTGTGAAAGGCGCGCACCGCGCCGTCGCGGCCGCGCACGATGATGACCGAATTGTCGGCGAGATCGAAGCGGTAGAAATCGCCCGGCTGCTTCACATGCGCGACCGTGCAGGCATAGAGCCACACCGACTTGAGCAGCACCTGCGTATCGAACGCGAACGCTTCCTGCCCGACATAGAGCTGCTGGGGCAGGGTGTGACCCGGCCGGTCCTGGTCGAGCAGCGTGGCGATGGTCTGGTAAGCGGACATGGCTCAGCTCCGGAGCGCGTCATTCTCGGGATCGAACGGCGAATCGGGGATTACGGTCGCGGCGTGCCGCTCGCCCAGGATCACGATCGCGAGTTCGGTGCCTGGGGTCGCAAGATCGGGCCGCACCATCGCCAGCGCGAGGCTTTTGCCCGTCCGCCAGCCATAGCCGCCCGAGGTGGCGCGGCCGACCATCTCGTCGCCGAGCAGGATCGGCTCGGCGCCACGCGCGTCGGCATCGGTGACGCCATGGACCTCAAGCGTGACGAGCGTGTTCGCCTCGCCCGCGTCGCGGCGCGCGAGCAGCGCCTGCTTGCCGAAGAAGCCGGGTTTCTTCATCCCGATGAAACGCCCGAGACCGCTCTCATAGGCCGAATATTCGACCGAGAGTTCGCGCGGGATCAGTTTGTAGCCCTTTTCCAGCCGCATCGAATCCATCGCGCGGATGCCGAACGGCCTGAGATCGTCGCCGCCCGCCTCGAACAGCCTGTCGAAGATGTAGTTCTGCATCTCGATCGGGTGGTGGATCTCCCAGCCGAGCTCGCCGACGAAATTGACGCGCAGCGCCTCGACCTGCGCGACGCCGATGCTGATCCGCTTGCCGGTCAGCCAGGGGAAAGCGGCGGTCGAGAGATCGGTGTCGGTCAGCTTCGCGAGTATCTCGCGCGATTTGGGGCCGGCGAGCACGAGCACCCCCATCGCGGTGGTCTGCCGCTCGAAGCTGACCGAGCCGTCCTTCGGCATGAGCTGCCGCAGATAGTCGTGGTCGTGCTTCTCGTAGGCGCCCGCCGAGACGAGGAAATAGCGTTGCGGGCCGCGCTTGTAGACGGTGAACTCGGACCGCACGCCGCCACGCGCGGTGAGCAGGTAGGAAAGGGTGACGCGGCCGACCGCCTTGGGCACCGCGTTGGTCAGCAGTCCGTCGAGCCAGGCTTCCGCGCCCGGCCCGGAAATCTCGCATTTGGCGAACGCGCTCATGTCGAGCAGGCCGGCCTTTGCGGTGACGTGGCGGCATTCGGCGCCGACATGCTCGAAATAGTTTGAGCGGCGGAACGACCATTTCTCGAGCACGGGATCGTCGCCGTCGGGTGTCGGATAATTGTGGTGGAGCAGCACGTCGGGGCTGTTCTTCTCGCCCTCGTGGAGCGTGTAGCCTTCGGGAGCGAACCAGTTGGGGCGCTCCCAGCCGAACACCGTGCCGAATACCGCGCCCTTCGCCTTCATCCGGTCGTAGCAGGGCGCGCGGCGCAGTCCGCGTGCGCCTTCGCGCTCCTCGTCGGGATAGTGGACCGAGAAGACCCTGGCATAGGCTTCCTCGTTCTTGGCCTTGAGATAGCCGGAGCCCGCATAGTCGCCGAAGCGGCGGGGATCGACGCCCGTCATGTCGATCGTCGGCTCGCCGTCGACGATCCAGTGGGCAAGCTGCCAGCCCGCGCCGCCCGCCGCGGTGATGCCGAAGCTGTGCCCTTCGTTGAGCCAGAAATTCCTGAGGCCCGGCGCGGGACCGACGATCGGGCTGCCGTCGGGCGTATAGGCGATCGCGCCGTTATAGACGCGCTTGATGCCGACCTCGCCGAACGCGGGCACGCGCGCGATCGCGGCCTCGATATAGGGCATCAGCCGCTCGATATCCTCCGGGAAGAGCTCGTATTCGGATTGCGCGTCGGGGCCGTTGGGGTAGCAGATCGGCGCGCCGATCTCATAGGGGCCGAGCAGCAGCCCGCCGGCCTCCTCGCGCATATAGTAGCTCGCGTCGCTCTCGCGCAGCACGCCCATTTCGGGCAGGCCCTGCCGCTTGCGTTCCATGATCGCGGGATGCTGTTCGGTGACGATATACTGGTGCTCGACCGGAATGACCGGCACGTCGAGACCGACCATCGCGCCGGTCGTCCTCGCGAAGCTGCCGGTCGCCGAGACGACATGCTCGCACAGCACGTCGCCCTGGTCGGTCGAGACCAGCCATTCGCCGCCGGGCTGCTGCGTGATCGCGGTGACGACGGTGTTGCGGTGGATCGCAGCCCCCATCTGGCGCGCGCCCTTGGCCAGCGCCTGGGTCAGGTCGGCGGGCTGGATATAGCCGTCGGCCGGGTGACGGATCGCGGCCAGCACGCCCGTCGTGTCGCACAGCGGCCAGATCGCCTTCAGTTCGTCGGGTGTCAGCATGTCGACCTCGACGCCGATCGTGCGCGCGACACCCATGTAATAGCGATATTCGTCGAGCCGGTCGCGCGTGCAGGCGAGGCGGATGTTGGACACGTTGGAGAAGCCGACGCTCAGCCCCGTCTCGGCCTCCAGCGACGGATAGAGCCCCACCGAATATTGGTGCATCTTGCCAACGGAATAGCTGAGGTTGAACAGCGGCAGCAGCCCGGCTGCGTGCCACGTCGAGCCCGAGGTCAGTTCCTTGCGCTCGATCAGCATCGCGTCGGACCAGCCGAGCTTGGCGAGGTGGTAGAGCGTCCCCACGCCCACCACGCCGCCGCCGATCACCACCACGCGTGCATTCGTCTTCAAGAGCTTGACCACCATCGGTTGGGGCGCGCCATCGATCGCTGCGCCGTGCCTGTCTTGTCCGGGCGGACGCGTCGATTGGCGAGATTAGTCTTGCTTATCCGGCGCGTTCGGGACCACGACGATGGTCGGCGCGTGGCCCCATGCGATCAATGCCCTGACCAGATCCGCACCCGCAAGACCCATCGTCGCGGTGTTGCGAAGCGGATGGACATTGACGCGCACCGCCTCGGCGACGGCGGTGTCCAAAACCACCGTCACGGCGCGATCGGCATCGTTGATCGCGGCGAGCGGAGTCACCGCGCCCGGCGACACGCCGAGCAGCCGTGCCATGTCTTCGGCCTTGCCGAACGAGACCTTCCTGGCGCCGATCGCCGCCGGCAGCGCCTTCAGGTCGACGCGCGCGTGCGCCGCCACCGTGACCAGCCAGAAACGCCCACCCGCGTCCTTGAGGAACAGGTTCTTGGTGTGCAGGCCGGGGATCGCGGCGTGCAGGCCCTCGCTCTCCTCGACCGTGAACACGGCGTCGTGCGGGACAGTCTCATGATCGATGCCGAGCGCGTCGAGCGCGGCCGGCAACGTGGCGTCGTCGTGCATCGGCATGGCCCTAGCGGAAGACGATGGTGCGGGTGCCGCTCAGCAGCACGCGATGTTCCAGATGCGCCTGAACGGCACGCCCGAGCACCCGGCTCTCGGTATCCTGGCCCTGCGCGATCAGGTCGTCGACGCTGTCGGCATGATCGACGATCGACACGTCCTGCGCGATGATCGGCCCCTCATCGAGATCCGGGGTGACGTAGTGTGCTGTGGCACCGACCATCTTGACGCCGCGCTCGTACGCGCGGTGATAGGGGTTGGCGCCCTTGAAGCCGGGCAGGAAGCTGTGATGGATGTTGATGATGCGCCCGTCCAGCCGGCGGCACAGCGTGTCGGACAGCACCTGCATGTAGCGTGCGAGGATGATGAGATCGACCTGCTGCTCCTCGACCAGCCGCAGCAGTGCCTGCTCCTGAGTGAGCTTGGTCTCCGCCGTGATCGGCAGATGGTGATAGGGAATGCCCTCGTGCTCGACGCGGCGTTGCCAGGTCAGGTGATTGGAGACCACGCTGGTCACGGTCATCGGCAGCCGGCCGGTGGCGGTGCGATAGAGCAGGTCGTTCAGGCAGTGGCCGCCTTTCGACACCATCACGATCGCGCGGGCCTTGGCGGCGACGTCGTGCAGCGTCCAGTCGAGCCGCCACGCGGTCGCGACCGGGGCGAACGCCTCGCCGAACGCTTCCCGCGTGAGCCGGTCGGGCGCGGTGAACTTGACGCGCATGAAGAAGCGGCCGGTGCTGGCATCGCCATATTGCGCGTTCTCGACGATGTTGCAGTCCTGCGCGACCAGCGAGTTGGCGACCGCGGCGACGATGCCCTTGCGGTCCTCGCACGCGAACAGAAGCACGAATTGTCGGGTCTCGGAGATCATGATCGCTGGCCTAGCGCCTGACGGCGGAACGCGCGAGGTGCGTGGCGATCGCATTAGTATCTTTAATCCGCCGGCGCGGCGCCTTTCCCGATGCGTTACGGGGTTGGCCAACGCCGCCGGCTTGCGCTAGCGTCGGGTATCGCGACCGGACCTCCCCAAGGCCGGCCTGTCGGGATGGGGGTGCCGGGGTCTCGCGAAAGGTCTTCGTCCGACGATGAAGTTGCCGCCCGGTTTCGATCTCAGCGCCATCGAGGTGTTCATGCTGACCGCGGAGCGCGGCGGCATGACACAGAGCGGGCTGCACCTCGGCATGACGCAGTCGGCGGTGTCGCAGAGCATCTCCAAGCTCGAGGCGGCGCTTGGCACCAAGCTGTTCGACCGTACGATGCGACCGCTGGCACTGACCCAGAGCGGCAAGCTGCTGCTGCAGGAGGGACGGCGGTTGCTCGCCGCCGCCAAGAGCCTGGCGATCGAAGTGCGCGAGGGCAGCCAGCGCCCGGTCGATTGCGTGACGATCGCGATGGCGGAAAGCCTCGCCAACCATCTCACCGCGCCCCTGCTGCTCGGGCTTGGCGGCCGGGCGCTGCGCTGGCAGCTGCGATCGGGCATCTCGCTGCTCCAGCATCACGAGTTCCTCAACCGCAAGATCGACATGCTCATCACCGGCAGCAGCCAGCTCGAGAACGCCGACGACGTCGATCATTTTCCGATCATGACCGAAGAGTTCATCCTGATCGCGCCGGGCAGCCATGACGGTCCGCTCGATCCCGTCGAGGCGCTGGCGGGCCTGCCGTTCATCCGCTTCTCGCTGCTCTCGGCGATGGGGCAGCGGATCGAACGGCAGGTGGCGCGGATGAGGCTCGCGCTGCCCAACACGATGGAGCTCGATTCGACCGAGCAGCAGATGTCGGCGGTCGCCGCCGGGATCGGGTGGAGCATCACCACGCCGCTCTGCCTCGCCAGCCATCTCGATATCCTGCCCAAATTGCGCGTCGCGCCGATCAAGCGCGCGCAGTTCCGGCGGACCGTCCAGCTCGTCGTCCGGCGCGGCGAATTCGGGGCGCTGCCCCGCGACATCGCGACGCTGGCGGGGCTCAGTCTGCGCCGGAGCCGGCTGATCGACCTGACGCGTCAACTGCCATGGCTCGATGGCGTGGTGAGCTGGCCGAGCGATACGATCGAGCAGATCTCGGCGGCCTGATGCGGCGAACGCGAAGCACCTGGACTGACAGGCGGCGTCGCTTGCGCTATGGTCGACGCATCTGGGGAGAGCCGACGCGATGAGATCGAGCAAAGTCACGAAGACCGTCCTCGCGGCCGCAGCGATGCTGTACGCAACCGCCGCCGCCGCCGCATCGTCCGCCGGCGCGGCGATCTCCGGCGCGGTCGCCGATCCGAGCCGCCCGGACAAGGATCGCGCGCTGGACGCGGCCCGTCATCCGGCCGAGCTGCTCGCCTTCCTCCACCTCCGACCCGGCGAAACGATCGCCGATATCTGGCCGGGCGACTATTGGGACCGGCTGTTCGCCGACGTCGTCGGGCCCGCCGGCAAGGTCTATGCCGTCCATCTGCCAAAGGCGGATGTAGCCGCTAAGGTGACGACACCCGCGCCGGGTTCGATGCCGATCCCCGGGCACGCCAATATCACGGCGGTCGTCTCCGACCCGAACACGCTCAGCCTGCCGAGCAGGGCGGATGTCATCTGGATCCGCCAGAACTATCATGATCTCTACGATCCGTTCATGGGGCCGGTCGACGTCGCCGCTTTCGACAAGGCGGTATTCAAGGCACTGAAGCCGGGCGGGCGGTTCGTCGTGATCGATCATGTCGCACCGGACGGATCGAAGCTCGCGGCGACCAACACCACGCACCGGATCGATCCCGCGGTGGTCAAGGCCGACATGGCGGCGGCCGGCTTCCGGTTCGTCGGCGAGAGCGATGTCCTGCGCAATCCGGCGGATCCGCACACCGCGCTGGTGTTCGATCCGTCGGTGAAGGGCCATACCGATCAATTCGTCTACGTCTTCCGCCGTCCCTAGGAACGATAGCGATCCGGTGCGTCGCCGAGCGCCTCGCGTAGCGGTGACAGCCAAGGCTCGTATTTGCGCCACTGGTCGAGCCCGTCGCGAAAGATCGGCCGGCGGACCTGTTCCGAGCTCGGCGTGCGCACGCTGCGCTTGCTCTTGTGGAACTCGATGCAGGCGGGCTCGAACGGGAGCCCGCAATAATCGAGCAGCCGGCGTACGCTGCCCTCGAGATCGGCGACGACATCCTCGTGATGGACGCGCAGCACACGGCCGGGGAGTACCGTGTCCCAATGCGTCATGAGATCGAGATAGGTGCGGTAGTAGCGCGCGATATCCTCGATCCCGTAGGAGAATTCCTGGCCATTGGCGAAGAGCTGCTTGAGGTTGCTGAAGCAGCAGGCCAGCGGCTCGCGTCGCGCATCGATGATCCGCGCATGGGGCAGGATCAGGTGGATCAGCCCGACATGGCGGAAATTGTTGGGCATCTTGTCGATGAAACGGGGCGTGTCCGTCCGATAGACCTGCGTCTCGGCCAGATAGCGTTCGCCGAGCGCGCGGACATCCGCCTCGGACAGGTCCGTCAGCACGGCGGGGTAGCGGGGATCGGCGGGATCGGGATCGCGCCCCTGCAGCTCCTGCACGATGCGCTGGATGTCGGCCAGTTCCTGCGTGCCCTCGACCTGCGTGTGCGAGGCGAGGATCTGCTCGAGCAGCGTCGAGCCCGATCGCGGCAGGCCGAGGATGAAGATCGGGTCGGGCCGCGGATCGCCCCAGCCGGCGCGACGCGCGAAGAAGGCGGGGGTGCAGACCGCGATCTGGCTGGCGGTATTGGTTTCGAGGATGTCCGGCCGATAGCGGCTTTCGGCGCGCTTCAGCGCGTTGCCGCGCTCGTAATAGGTCCAGGATTCCGCGATCTCGTCGCGGTCCTCCAGCGCCTTGGCGAGCGCGAAGCAGAGGTGGATGCGGTCCTCCAGCGCGGCCGGCGGCCTAGCCTCCTCGGCACGCATCCGGACGATCTCGTCGTCGGTGAAGCGATAGGTCTTGAGATTGGCGAGACTCCAATAGGCGTCGCCGAAATCGGGGCGCGCGGCGGCGGCGGCGCGATAGGCGTCGATCGCCTCGGGCAGTTGCCCGATCGTCTTCAGCGCATGGCCGAGCCAGAGATGCAGATCGGGCGCGTCGGGCGCCTCGGCGAGCATGTCGCGATACAGCGCGATCGCCCGGTCATGCTCGCCGAGGCCGACCGCGATGGTCGCGGCGAGGGAGCGATAGTCCATGTGATCGCGATCGGCCGCGAGCAGCCGATCGACCTGTTCGCGTGCCTGGCGGAATTTCTGACGCTTGATGAGGCACTGCGCATAATCGTGGCGCGCGGGCAGATGATCCGGCGTCAGCACCATCACGCCTTCGAGCAGCAGTTCGGCATCGTCGAGGATGTCGTGCGCCATGCCGATCTTGGCGAGCAGGCGCATCGCCTCGGGATGATTGCCGTAGCGGAGCAGAAAGGCGCGGACGATCTGCTCGGCGGGCGCGAGATCGCCGTCGGAGAAGAGCGACGTCGCGGTCACGACCTCCGGCGGAAGCGCCTTCAGCGCCGCGCCGTGTCCGGCGGCGAGCGCGGCGTTCCGGGTATCGCCGGTCAGGCGATAGACGCCCTCCAGCATCCGCCAGCTCATCGGCAGCGCGGGGTTGATGTTGACGGCGCGCAGCAGCGCATCGATCGCGGCCGGCGCATCCTTGCGGGCGACATGGCACAGCCCGCGCTCCTGATGCATCAGGCTGAAGTTCGGCTGGAGCGCGGCGAGTCTTTCGAGCGTCGCCAGCGATTCGTCGATCCGTTTGAGGTGGCGCTGGCTGGTCGCGGCCAGCAGCAGCAGATCGCGGTTCTCAGGAAACTCGGCGAGCGGGCCGCGCAAGCGTGTCAGCACCTCGGCGTGCCGGCCGTCGTCGGCGAGACCGCGCAGGCGGACGATCTCCTGCTGGAGCGGGGTCGGGGCGCCGAGCGGGGTGTGCGTGTTCATGGCTCAGCGTCCGGCCGAAAGATGCGACGGGCGGCACCGTGGAGGAGCCGCCCGCAACAATCCAGCGCCATCCGGCGCAACCAGGGCGTCGATCAGAAATCGTAGGTGAGCTTGATGCCGTAGGTCGTCGGCCGCAGGATCGTCTCGGATTTGATGAACTGCGCCGAGGAAGTGAAGGTGCTGGCATGGCTGTTGGTGATGTTCTCGCCGAACAGCGAGGCGCTCCAGGTCTCGCGCCGGATACCGACCTGCGCATCGAGCTGAGCATAGCCAGGCATGCGGTAGCGCAGCAGCGTCGTGCCCGGGAAGAGCACGCCGTCGCCCGACGGATAGGTCGAGGGCTGGTTGTAGGTCGGCCCGGTATAGGTGACGCCGCCCGAAACCCAATAATTGAGTTCGGCCGCTCCCGCCCAGTCGTAGCGGACGCGCAGATCGCCTTGGAGGTGCGGGGCGAACGGCAGGCTCGAGCCCTCCGAGCCGAACGGCGCCTGCACCGGCACCAGCACGCCACCCTTGAGCTGCGTGGTGATGCATTGACCGAAGCTCGTCGCTGCTGGCTGATCCGAGATCAGGCAGGGCGAGGAGACCTGCTTGCTGTCGTTGTAGGTGGCGCCAGCCTGGATATTAAGGCCACGCACCGGCCGCGCGACGAGCTGCGCCTCGACGCCCTTGATGTGGAAGTCGGCGCCGTTGGTCACGAACGCGGTGTTGCCGAAGCCGCCGGCCGGATTGAAGAAGCCGATCTGCACATGGTTCCAGTCCATGTAATAGGCTGACAGATTGAACTGGACCCTGTGATTGAGCAGGTCGGTCTTGATACCGACCTCGTAGTTGGTGAGGTCGTCGGGTTTGTAACCGTTCGGGCGATTGAGCTGCGCGACTCCGTTCACGTCGGGCAGGATCAGCTTGTCGGTGCGGTTGAAGCCGCCGGGGCGGAAGCCCTGGCTGAAAGTCCCGTAGATGGTCGTATGGTCGGACGGCTTCCAAGTCAGCGACGCGCGACTCTTGAAGCCGTGATAGACGACCCTGTCGCCCTTGGCGTCGATGTTTATATCGCCGGGGCCGCCGCCCGTGCAGACCAGCACCTCGTTACAGCCGCCGGCATAAGTCTGATACTGAGAGCCCGTCTCGAACTCCTTGTAATGGAAATAGCGCGTGCCGCCGGTGAGCGTCAGATTTGGCAGGATGTCGAAATCGACCGACCCGAAAAAGGCGTATTGATCGTAACCGCGCTGCGTATCCTCGCCGAATGCGGTCTGCGGGTCGCGTAGGCCGGGGTGATTGGCGGTCGATGCGGGGTTGGTCTGCTCGAGACCCATGCAATAGGCGCCGCTAGTGATCAAGCTGGTCGTGCAGACCGGGATCGACTTATAGTCGAAGTCCATATTGTCGTAGATGCGGAACCGCTCGTAATAGACGCCGGCGATCGCGCGGATGCGTTTATCGTCCGGCGAGCTGATCCGGCCTTCCTGTGTCAGGTGCGTGTTGCGTACCGTGTCGTGCCAGTACGAATAGGGTGAGTAGCAATATGGCGTGCTGCCTTGGCCGAGAGGCAGGCTGCCGCCCGTGCACTGGTAATATTCACCGAAGGCGCGTGAATAGTTGGTGTAGTCCTGCTGGGTATCGAGATGACGGGTCATGTATGCGCCGGTATAGACTAGTTTGAAATCGCCGAGCTTCCCGTTCAGCGTCCAGGCAGTGTTCGAGAATTTGTCCTTGTTATAGCTCGGCTCGAACGTGACTGTTTGGAGCTTGCCAAGATTGACGCCGTCGGGACTGACCGGCTCTTGGTTGAAAGTCCCCTGCGTATCGAGTTTCTGATAGGTCTCGGCGACGAGCAGGTCCCAGTCATCGGCAATCTGCCACTTCGCGGACACACGGCCGCCGACATAATCGACGGTGTTGTAGTTCTTCTTGGCCTCCGGATAGTTGTTGTACTGGCCAAGATTCTCCTGTTGCGTCGCCGGCAGGGCATGGCCGCCATTGTTGAAGTAATAATTGTAATGGTCGCCGTCGGATCGTGTGTAGGTACCTTTCACATTGTCAATGTATCCGCCATGATGATCGTCATAGATGACCGCGCGGATCGCGAGCTTGTCCTGGATGATCGGGATGTTGATCGTCGCGTTGAACGCGCCGTTCGGCGCGCCGCCGCGGGTGCCGCCGGCGCTGCCCTCGAAATGCCCCTCGAAGCGATCGAGCTTGGGCTTGTTGGTGATGTAGCGGACCGCACCCGCCTCGGCGCCGCCGCCGAACAGCGTGCCCTGCGGGCCTTCGAGCACCTCGACGCGCTCCAGATCGGCGACATAGACGTCGGCGTTGCGTCCCGGGAACTGCATCGACTGATCGTCGAGGTACAGGGCCACGTTCGGGAAGTAGCTGGTCGTCGCGGCGGACTGGGTGCCGGCGAAGCCAGTCGACAGGCCGCGCAGGAAGATCGCGCCCGCGCCCGGGCCGTTGTTGCCGAAGGTCACGTTGGGCGTGTACTTGATGAGATCGTTGAAGTTCTTGACGTTGAGCTGGGCGAGCGTGTCGCCGGTAAACGCCTGGATGGTCAGCGGGACCTTCTGCAGGCTCTCGTTACGCCGGGTGGCGGTGACGATGATCTCGCCGGGTGTGACGGCCGGTGTCTCCGTGTCGGGGACTGCGGGGGCCGCCGCTGCCATTGCAGCGGTACTGACACTGCCGAGAAGCGCCACGGCGGCGCACGACATCATATGGCGCGATTTCATCTCTTTCCCCCCGGAACAGATCAGCTGACGCTCGTTCAATCACAGCCGGCCCCCGCCGACTCGCCGCTTGTGCGGCGGGTATGATCTTAGGTCTTCGCCCGGATGCTGCCTTGCCCCATGTTGCGTTGCAAGGTTGTTAAATATTATAGTGACTATAAGCCAAGCCTATGGCGGTGTCGCAACACCGCGATCGGACCGGCGTCGGCGCCGCTATTTTGCCACGTCCGGTCATCCACGCGTTCTGGTGGGCCGCGGATTGGTGGACGGCCGTTGCAACTTGACCCGGCCCATCGCAGCATTCGCGGATGCAGCATGATCGAGCGCCGGGCGGAGTGATCGCGCGATGAGCGGGTGTCGGGATGAACCGCTGCGGCTCGATGGCCCGGCGACATGGCGCGAGATCGCGCGCGTGGCCGCCGGGGCCCCGCCCTTCCTGTCGGCGCGGGCGACGGATCGCCTCGCCACCGCGCGCGCGATCCTGGAGGATCTGTTGGCGCGCGGCGGGCCTGTCTATGGAATCAATACCGGCATCGGCGCGCTGTGCGGTGCCGTGATCGATGGCGACCGGCGAAGGATGCTGTCCCGCAACATCGTCATGAGCCATGCGAGCGGCGTCGGCGCACCGCTGGCCTCGGCCGAGACCCGCGCGATCATGGCGGCACAGATCAGCACCTTTCTACACGGTGCATCCGGCATCAGGCCGGCGATCGTCGAGGCGCTGTGCGCATTGCTCGCCGCCGATTGGCTGCCCGTCGTGCCGTCGCGCGGATCGGTCGGCTATCTCAGCCATGCGGCGGCGATCGCGTCGGTGCTGATCGGCGCGGGACGCGCGTCCCGGCACGGCGAGACGCTGCCGGGCGCGGATGCGATGGCGTCGATCGGCGTCGCGCCGTTCGTCCTGGAGGCGAAGGAAGGATTGAGCCTGGTCAGCGGGACGCCGTGCGCGACCGGTCTCGCCTGTCTCGCGCTTGATCGCACCGAGCGTCTGCTGGACTGGGCGAACGCGGCGGCGGCGATGACCTGCGAGAATCTCGGCTGCCAGTCGGACGCCTTCGACGTCGAGACCCTGGCGCTCCGCCCGTCGGCCGGATTGGCACGCGTCGGCGCGACGATGCGCGCCTATCTGGCGGGCAGTGACATGCTCGCGCGCCGCGCCGGGTCGCGCGTCCAGGATCCGCTCAGCCTGCGCGCCGTGCCGCAGCTCCACGGCGCGGTCGCCGACGTTTTCGAGGATGTCGAAGCCGTGGTCGCGCGCGAGCTTGCCAGCGCGACCGACAATCCCGCTCTCTCGATCTCATCGGCGCCGGGACCTTCGGGGATGCCGCGACTGCTGATGGGGGCGCAGGCGGTCGGCGTCGCGCTCGCGCTCGCGATGGATCATGTCGCCGTCGCGGTCGCGCATCTGGCGATGATGGCCGAGCGGCGGATCGACCGGCTGGTCAATCCGCTGGTCAGCGGCCTGCCGGCGTTCCTCGCGACCGAACCCGGCGTCTGTTCGGGATTCATGATCGCCCAATATGCCGCCGCATCGCTGGTCGCCGAGAACCGGCGCCTGGCGTCGCCCGCCAGTCTCGACGGCGGCGTGACCTCGGGATTGCAGGAGGACGTTCTCGCCCATGCCACGCCGGCGGCCATCAAGGTGCTGGCGATCCTCGACAATCTCGAACAGGTGCTCGCCATAGAGCTGCTCTGTGCGACCCAGGCCTATGATCTGCAGGACGGCGCCGGCGGGATCGCCCCGCGTACCGACAGAGTCCGCCGTCAGATCCGCGAGGCGATCCCGATCTATGCCGACGATCGGCCGCTCAACGAGGACTTCGCCGCGATGCTGGCGGTGATGCAAGCCCCACCGCGCGGCCGCCCTCGCTAAAACCGCAGTGCGCCGGATGGGCGACGGGTTCCTTCGGGCGCAGGCCGTAGGCGCGCAGTACCGCGCCATAGTCGCGAAAGACATAACCGTGGTTGATCGCGCGCCAATCCTCGCGCCGCGCATGATAGGCGGCGGGAAGTTCGTACCATGGCAGCCCGGGATGCTTGTGGTGGACCAGATGGATATTGTTGTTGAGAAACAGGAAGCCGAGCAGGGATCGCTCGACGATCACGGTCCGGCCATCGGGCGTGTCGGCCCATTGATGCTCGCAGAAGGACCGCACCGCGAGCAGCGACAAAGCGAGATACGCCGATCCGGCATAGGCGCGGAGCGGCATTGCAAAGCCGAAGCGGACGATCGCCGCGACCGCGATCAGGCCGATCGCGTGCGATGCCCAGGCGCGCCGCTTGCGACGCGCGTCGGGATCGCGCGACGGACGCGTCTCGCCTAGCAGAAACCCCGCCGCCGAGATCGCCGGGCCGATCAGCATCCGCACCACGAGCATGTTGTTCCAGTCGAGCAGCCGTCGCAGCGCGCGCGGAAGGCGAGCGTAATCGTAGAAGGCGAGATAATAGCTCTCGGGATCGTCATAGGGATCGGTCAGGCGACTGTCGGCATGGTGCCTGAGATGCAGGTCGCGGTATCGTCGGAACGGGACGAGCAGCCCGAGCGGCAGGAAGACCAGCGCCTCGTTCCAGCCGGCATGGCGGGTCGGGTGACGATGGATGGCCTCGTGCTGCAGCGAGGAATGGAGCACGATCGCGAGCGCGAGCAGGATGACCGACGTCCACGCCGCCACCGCGTAGAGCATTCCGGCGGCGATCCACGTGCCGTAGCAGCCCAGGATGACCGTCAGCGTACGCCACTCAATCGCGCGGCCACGCGTTCCTCTATCGGCCATGTGTCGCCAACGCATCATGGCCGAAACGTCCCATGTCCGTTTCGGCACGGCAACGAGTCAATGGTGACGAAATGTTGATATTGCGCACCATCCGATATACTCCGTGATGAATATCACGGGTGGTGAGAAATGGATAAGCGCGCGCTCGCCGACATCTTTCAGGAGCGTCTGCACGCGCTGTTCGAGCGCTCGCGCCAGAGCCAGTCTGCGTTTGCCGGATCGATCGGGATCGATCGCTCCGCGCTGTCGCTGCTGCTGTCGCGCAAGACGACGCGGCTGCCGCGCGTCGAGACGCTGCTGACCATCGCCGAGCGTCATTCGGTCACGCTCGACTGGCTGCTCGGCGTCTCGGCGGACGAGGGCGTCACCGGTGCGATGCTGTCCTCGGGCGAGATCGAGACCACCGAGGAGGACGGCGCCAGCCTGCTGATGCGCTGGTACAACGAGGCCGCCGGGACCAAGATCCGCTACGTCCCGGCACGCATCCCGGACCTGCTGAGGACGACCGACGTGATCGCCTACGAGGCCGCGGGTTCGCACCAGAGCGCGATGGCGCAGGTCGAGGATGCGGCGTTCCGGCTCGAATACAACCGCGCCGCGGGCACCGACATGGAATCCTGTATGCCGCTCCAGACGCTCGAGCAGTTCGCGGCGGGTTCGGGCATCTGGGCGGGTCTGTCCAGGTCGCTGCGGCGGGCGCAGCTCGCCCACATGGCCGGTCTCATCGACGAGCTCTACCCATCGTTCCGCCTGTTCCTGTTCGACGGACGCGAGCGGTTCTCGATCCCCTACACCATCTTCGGATCGACCCGCGTGGCGGTCTTCGCCGGGCAGATGTACCTCGTGCTCAACAGCGTCGAGACGATCCGCACGATGCAGATGCAGTTCGAGGGCCTGATCCGCCACACGCGCGTCCACGCCCACGAGGCTGCGCAGTTCGTGCGGTCGCTCGATGTCCAATGACGGCGCGGCGGGCCGGGGGCGGATCGCCAGCCTCGCCATGTATCGCGACCCCCCGCAGGTGGCGGACGCGACGCGCGCGCTCTGGACGCATCTGCGCGATCGTCTGCGCGAGGCCGGCCTCGCCGAGGCGCCGACGCGACTGGATGAGACGATCTCACACGACGCGGCGTGGCTCGATCCGCGACTGCTGCTCGCGCAGACCTGCGGCTATCCGTTCGCCAGCCGGCTGCGCGGACGCGTCCGTCTGGTCGCGACGCCGGTCTACGACCATCCCGGTTGCGACGGCGTGCTGAGCGGGAGCTTCGTTGTCATACGCGCCGATGCCCGGATCTCGTCCGTCGCCGATCTGAGCGAGCACGTCGCCGCGATCAACGATGGGGCGAGCAATTCCGGCATGAACCTGCTGCGCGGCCTCGTCGCGCCCCATGCCGTCGGCGGGCGTTTCTTCGATCGGGTGGTGGAGAGCGGAGGCCATGTCGCCAGCCTCGCGATGGTCACCGGCGGCAAGGCGGACGTCGCGGCGATCGATTGCGTCACCTACGGCAATCTGGCGCGCTTCGCACCGGAGCGGCTGGCTGGCGTCCGCATCCTCGCCGAGACCGCGAAGACGCCGGGTCTGCCGCTGATCGCCCGCGCCGCGTCGAGCGATGCCGAGGTGGCGATGCTGCGCGATGCCCTGAACCGCTTCGTCGGCGATCCCGCGACGGCGCCTGTTCGCGCCACGCTCGGCCTGCGCGGCTTCGAGACCTTGCCCGAAGAGGCGTACGACGCGGTGCTGGAGATCGAGCGGCAGTCGGTGGCGCGGGGTTATCCCCGGCTCGCCTGAACCGTCCGGCGCTCGGCGAAGCGCGCGATCAGCCAGCGCCGCACGAGCCCGATCGTCGGGTCGGACAGATCCTCGGCCCGCAGCTTGAGATAATAGCCGAACCCGTCGGCGATCGCCGCGTCAAAGGGTGCGCACAGCCGCCCGGCGGCGATCTCGGGCGCGAACATGTCGATATCGGCGAGCGCGACGCCGTCGGAATGCATCGCATAGTTCACCGCAAGCGAATTGGCGTCGAAGGCGAGGCCGCGATCGGTGTCGAGCGCGATCCGGCACTGGTCGGCATAGCTGCTCCACAGCAGCCCGCGCGGTTCGCCCTCCAGCTTGACGTGGAGCAGGTCGTTGTCGGCGAGGAACTGCGCGAGCGGCTTGCCGGCATGGCGCGCGGCGACCTGTGGCGAACAGACCGGCGCGACGCGCACCATCCACAGCAGATCGGTCACGCGATCGTCGATCGCGGGCCGGTCGAACACGATCGCCATGTCGGTCTCGGCGCTGGGCAGCCCGACGACGGGGGAACTGGCGATGTCGATGCGTACCTCGGGATGCTCGGCACGGAAGGCCCGGAGCATCGGCATCACCACCTGCTGGAGCAGCGACGGCGGCACATGAAGACGGATCGGGCGGCTCGCATCGGGATCCAGGCAGATCGCGTTCATCGTCTGCTCGATGCGGTCGAACGACTTGCTGACCTCGGGCAGCAGCGCCTGTCCGGCACTGGTCAGCGCCAGCGTCTGGCCCGAGCGATCGAACAGCTTGTGGCCGAGCAGCTCCTCGAGGCTGATGATGTGCCGGCTGACCGCGCTCTGCGACACGTTGAGCGCCTGCGCGCCCGCAGTGAAGCTCAGCCGCTGGCCGACCGCATCGAACGCGCGCAGCGCGTTGAGGGGCAGCCATCGCCGGGTGAGGGGATGCGTCCTGGCTATGATCGTCGCCCTCGAATGCGTGGTCGCGCCGATAACAGCGCGATTTCGGAGGCGACGCAACCACACCCGGCACTCGCACGACGACCGCGCATCGACATTTCGAGATACCGTCATCCAGAAATGCGATTTCCGGGAGCACCCGCGGTCGTGCGATCACGCGATCGGCACATCGGGGGATCTCGGGTTGGATCTGGCGCATATCTCCGGCTTGCTGCGTGCACGTCCGCCGGGCCATTCGCTGCCCCAGGGCCTCTACGTCGACGCCGACGCCTTCGATTTCGACATGGAGGCGGTCTTCGGCCGATCCTGGTTGTTCGCCGGCTTCGAGGCCGAAGTCCGCAAGCCGGGCGACTATCTCGCGCTGACGATCGGGCGCTGGCCGGTGCTGATCGTGCGCGACCGCGACGGCGAACTCCGCGCCTTCCACAACAGTTGCCGCCATCGCGGCTCGATCCTGTGCCAGCCGGGCTCGGGCAGCGCGCCGCGGATCGTCTGCCCGTATCATAGCTGGACCTACGCGCTCGACGGCCGGCTGCTCGCGGCAAGCCGGATGCCCGATGATTTCCGCAAGGCGGACCACGGTCTCAAGCCGGTGCATCTCGCCACCATCGCCGGCGCGATCCTGATCTGCCTCGCCGAGACGCCGCCCGATATCGAGACGATGCGGCGTGAGCTGACGCCGCTGCTCGCGCCCCACGACCTCGCGCACGCCAAGCTCGCCTACCGCTCGACGCTGGTCGAGCAGGCGAACTGGAAGCTGGTGATGGAGAATGGCCGTGAATGCTATCATTGCGCGTCCGGCCACCCCGAGCTGGCGCGCACCTTCCCGGTCGGCGCCTCGGCCTATTTCGAGGACATCGAGGCATCGCAGGCGTTCGCGGCGCGGATGGCCGATCTCGGCCTGCCGATGGGGCCGGCAGGCGAGGACTGGTGGCAGGCGGTGCGCTTTCCGCTCAATCCCGGCACCCTGGCGATGACCACCAGCGGCGATTTCGCGGTCGGGAAGCTGATGTGCGCGGCGGGCGGCGGCGACACCGGGTCGATGCGCTGGGCGTTCGAGCCCAACCATTTCTGCCACTCGACCAGCGACTGCACATTCGCCTTCGCCGCGATGCCGGTCTCGCCGATGGAGACGCACGTCGTCTCCAGGTGGCTGGTCCACGAAGATGCGGTCGAGGGCGTCGACTATGATCTCGAGACGCTCACCCATCTGTGGACGCAGACCAACGCGCAGGACAAGGCGTTCGCCGAGAACAACCAGCGCGGCGTGCTGTCGCCGGGCTATACGCCGGGGCCGTACAGCCCCGAGGCGGAATCGCTCACGCTGCGCTTCGTCGACTGGTACTGCGCCACCGCCGCGGCGTATCTGGACGAGATTACGACATGAGCGCGTCCGACGATCCTGCTTGGCATCCCGAGACGCTCGCCGTGCGCGCCGGCTACGATCCGGCGACCGCAGCCAACGCCGCCAAGCCGCCGATCTACATGACCTCGACCTTCGCCTATGCCTCGGCGCGCCAGGCCAAGGACATTCATCAAGCCTATTTCGACGGCACCGGTCCGGAGGTCGGTCGCCCCGGGCACATCTATGCGCGGCTCGGCCATCCCAATCTCGACATGGTCGAGACGCGGCTTGCCGCGCTGGACGGTGCCGAGGCTGCGGCGGTGTTCAACAGCGGCATGGCGACGCACAGCGCGATTGCGCTGGCGCAT
>CAZZZX010000007.1:0-23018 GCA_964658585.1 uncultured Novosphingobium sp. | reverse complement strand
CAGCGAATAGGCGTTGCCGAACAGATTGTACGGCGTCGCACCCGAGAAGTTGGTCAGCGAGTTCGCGACGCCGCCGACGCCGCCCGCACCGTTGGTGCCGCCGAGCCCGCCGGTCCCGCCGACCGCGGTGGCGCCGTTGAAGACGTCGACCGACTTGGTGTCGACCGCGCTCGCCGCGCCGCCAGTGCCGCCGGTCTGCCCGCTCGAAGTCCCGTTGGCGCCCGTGGCACCGTCGACCGTCACCTGCATAGCATCCCCCCTGGAAAGCCGGTATCGACACGCCGCGGCACGGCCGCACCGCGCGGTCCGCGACTCCGACGAGACAAGCTAAGGGACGCTACTGAGGACAGCTGAACTGCACGATCAGGGCGCTCAGCTTACGCCAGTTCCAATCTCAATGCGACGAAGACTCAACTTCTGCGACCAGCCGATGTCTCGTGGCGGGACTCCGGCGGCGGCGGAGCAGGGCGGGTCCGGGATCGCCGAACGCCTCCGCGGTGCAGCCCGCGCGATCCGCCAGCGCGCGCGCCGCGGCGAACCCGGCAAGATCGAACGCGACCGGCCGGGCGCCCGGCCAGGCGGCGATCCGGATTTCCGCCGCGCCGGCAAGCAACGCCTCGGGCACGCGCACCAGCCCTCCGCTCGGATTGTCGAGCGCATCGTTCTCGAGCAGGAAGCCGAGCCGCGCGAGAGCGGCCTGATCGTCGCGCGCGGCGCGTGGCGGACCGCCGTCGATCCGATAGACCGCCGCCGCGGTATCGGTCCGCGGCGGCAGATGGAAGACCAGCGCGGAGCGCTCGTAATGAATGCCGCGCCGATAGAGGCGGCAGCCTTGACCGCCGGCAAACGGATAGCCGGCGATATCGAGCGTCCAGCCGCCGATCCGGCTCACCCGATCGGCATAGACGCCGCGCGCCGGATGCGGTGACGCGAGCAGCAGGGCGATCAGCGCGAGCGGGAACGGCATCGGCGGCCTTTCATCGGGGCGGGAACGCGACCGGAGCCGGCGCGGGCACCGGACCGGCATCGGGGGGCGAGAGCCGCGGCGCCGGCGTCTCGGGCGCCGCGATCGCATCGATCCGCGCGATCGCCCCCGCCCATGGCACGCGCCCCCGGCCCTCGACCCGCTTGAGCGCATCGACCGGATCGTAGCGCTGCATGTCGGGCAGGAGATAACGGACCTCGAGCAGCCCCATCGCGGCGAGCAACGTGGCGCGCGCGACATAGGCGTCGCGCCGGCTCTGCAGCAGGTTGATCCGCGCGTCGGCCAGTTCGAGCTCGGCGTTGAGCACGTCGATCGTGGTGCGCAGGCCGACCCGCTCCTCGACGCGATTGCCGTGGACCGCGACCGTCTGCACGTCGATCTGCTGCTGCTGCACCGCCATCGCGTCGCGGGTGCGCGCGAGCCGGGTCCACGCCTCGGTGGCGAGCTGGACCACGCCGCGCCGCGCCGCCTCGACATTCAGTTGCGCACGATCGTCCTCGTCCTGCGCCTGGCGGATGCGCGAGCTGTTGATGCCCGCGGTGAACAGCGGCTTGGTCAGCACCGCCACCACCGTCGCGCTTTCGGCATAGACGCTGTCCTGGAACGGCAGATAGGGCGCGATCCCGGCATCGAAGCGCAGCGCGAGATTGGGCGCGTCCGCCGCCTTGGCGCGATTGACCTTCTCGCGCGCGGCGAGTTCGGTGTCGATCGCCTCGAGCAGCTGCGGATTGTCGTGCGCGGCGGCGGCGAGGATGCCGTCGAGGCTGGTGGCGAGGCCGGGCAGCTCGGGTTCGTCCGCGAGGTCGCCGCCCGCGGCGTGGCCGACGACGGCGAGATAGCCGGCCTCGCTCGCATCGAGACGGACCTGGGCGAGCTGGCGCTGCGCCTGGACGGAGAGCAGCCGCGCCTGGGCTTCGGCGACATCGGTGCGGGTCAGCGCGCCGAGCGCGCCCCTGGCCCTGGTCTCCGCGAAGATCCCGGTCAGCGCGGCGATCTCGTCGGTGAGGATGCGCACCGTCCCGCGATCGCGGCGGACGTCGACATAGGCGGTGACGACGTTGAGCAGCGTCTGGCTCTCGGCCTGGCGCAGCGCCTCGCGGCCCGCCAGCACCGCCGCGCTCGCCGAGCGCACCTCGGCGCGCACCGCGCCGCCGGTGTAGAGCGGCTGGACGACCGAGAAATCGGCCTGCCCGGTGGTCGAACGATAGGTGGTCGGGTTGATCTGGCCGAGCGCATTGTCGCTGCCCTGCCGGATATGCGCGTCCAGATAGCCGCCCTGGCCGGTGACCGCGATCTGCGGGCCATAGCCCCCCTTGGCCTGGACATAGGTCTCGTCGGTCGAGCGCAGCGCGTCGCGCTGGGCGCGCAGCGTCGGGTTGGTCTGGTAGGCGAGCGCGATGACGTCGTAGAGCGTCTCCGCCCGCACCGGACCGGCGCCGATCGCGAGCAGCGCCGCGCACAGGACGAGGCGCCGGCTCATCGCTCGTGCAGGCTTTCCTGCGCGCGCCGCGCGATCGGCGACAGCAGATAGTCGATGATGCTGCGCTCGCCCGTGCGGATCTCGGCGGTGACCGCCATGCCCGGACGCAGCGGTTCGCGCCGGCCGTCGATCATCATGCTGGCCCGGTCGAGCGCGATCCGCGCGACATAGCTCGGCGACTCGTGGCGGCCGTCGGTGGCGGGTCGACCGTCCGGCGCCGCGGCGCGGTCCGCGTCGGGATCGATCGCGTCGTGGCTGACCCCGGTCACCCGGCCGTCGACCAGCCCGTAGCGGGTGAAGTTGTAGGTTTCGACCTTGACCTTCACCGCCTGCCCGGGATGGACGAAGCCGACATCGGCGTTGGCCAGCCGCGCCTCGATGGTCAGCGCGCGATCGTCGGGCACGACGATCATCAGATGCTGCGCCGGGGTGACGACGCCGTGCAGCGTGTGGACCGCGAGCTGGTCGACCGTCCCGTCGATCGGCGCGCGCAGCTCGGTCTGGCTCGATTTGTCGCGCGCCTTGCTGAGATCCTGCGACAGCCCCGCGACCTGCAGCTCGGCCTTGCGCAGATCGGCGAACAGGTCGCCGGCATAGGCCGAGCGCAGCGCATCGCGCTGGCGCTCGAGTGCAGCCCGCGCGGCGACCGTCTCCGCCGCCTTGGCGCTCTCGACGCCGAGCTCGTGGCGCGCCTCGCTCGCCTGCTGCTGCGCGTCGAGATAGGCGAGGCTGGTGCCGAACCCCTGCCGGGTCAGCTCGCGATGGATGCGCTCCTTGTCGTCGAGCATCGGGATCTGCGCGCGGATCTTTGCGCTCTCCGCCGCGACCTCCTCGATATCGGCGCGGCGCTGGTCGATCTGCTGGCCGATGTCCGCCAGCCGCGCGGTCTGCTGATCGGCCTGCGCCTGCATCGCCGCGCGCGCGTCCGCGACCTGCTCGGGCGGCGTGTCGGCGGGCGCCACGAGCCGCGGCGGCGTGCCGGTCTCGAGCGCGCGCTTGAGCGCGGTGAGCCGCGCGACGTCGAGCCGGGCCTGCGCCAGATCGTGGACGGCGCGATCGCGATCCGCGCTGGTCTGGGTCGGATCGAGCTCGATCAGCAGCTGCCCGGCGCGGACATGATCGCCGTCCTGGACATGGATCGCGCGGACCACGCCGCCGTCGGCGGGCTGGATGATCTTGACCTCGCCCAGCGGCAGCAGGCGCCCCGGCGCGGTCGCCAGCACGTCGACCTTGCCGAAGAACGCCCAGGCGAGCGCGACGACGAAGAACAGGATGATGACGAGGCCGAGCAGCCGCCCGGTCGGCGACGGCGGCGATTCGATCACCTCGAGCGCTGCGGGCAGGAACGCGCGTTCGTCGTGCCGGTCGTAGCGGTCGACCGCGCGGCGATAGAGATTGCGCAGCGCGCCGCTGGCCATCTCAGGCCACCGGAAGGGCGGGATCGCCCGATTGCAGCGCCCAGAGGCGGGCATAGCGACCGCCGGCATCGACCAGGCTGCGATGCGTACCGTCCTCGACGATGCGGCCCTGCTCGACCGTGACGATGCGGTCGGCGCCGCGCAGCGTCGACAGGCGGTGCGCGATCAGGATCACGGTGCGGCCCGCGCAGATGCGGCGCATGTTCGCCTGGATCGCCGCTTCGCTCTCGTAATCGAGCGCCGAGGTCGCCTCGTCGAAGATCAGGATGCGCGGATTGCCGACCAGCGCGCGCGCGATCGCGATGCGCTGGCGCTGCCCGCCCGACAGCGAGGTCCCGCGCTCGCCGATCTTCGTGCCGTAACCCTCGGGCAGGCCGAGGATGAAGTCGTGCGCGCCGGCGAGTTCGGCCGCTGCGATCACCCGCTCGATCGGCATCCCCGGATCGGCGAGCGCGATATTCTCGCGCACGCTGCGGTTGAACAGGATGTTCTCCTGCAGCACCACGCCGATCTGGCGGCGCAGCCATGCCGGGTCGGTGAGCGCGAGGTCGACGCCGTCGATGAACACGCGCCCGCTCTCGGGCACGTACAAGCGCTGGATCAGCTTGGCGAAGGTGCTCTTGCCCGATCCCGAGGGACCGACCACGCCGATCACCTGACCCGCGGGCACCTCGATCGAGACATCGCGCAGCACCGGCTGCGCATCGATGCGATATCTGAAACTGACCGCCTCCAGCCGGATGTCGCCGCGGATCGGCGGCAGGTTGGCCTGCCCGGCCTGGCCGGGCTCCGGCGTGGTGTTGAGGATGTCTCCGACCCGGTCGATCGAGAGGCGCGCCTGCTGGAAATCCTGCCAGAGCTGGGCGATGCGCAGCACCGGGGCGGCGAGCTGCGCGGCGATCATGTTGAACGCGACCAGTTCGCCGACGGTCAGCGCATTGTCGATGACGAGGCCGGCGCCGACGAACAGCACCGCGATCGTGGTGATCTTGTTGATCGCGGTCGCCGCCTGCCCGGCGAACGTGCTGATCGTGATGACGCGGAACGAGGCGGTGACATAGGCGGCGAGCTGTTCCTCCCAGCGCCGCTGCATGATCGGCTCGAGCGCCATCGACTTGACCGTCTCGACCCCGGACACCGCCTCGACGAGGAACGCCTGGTTCTCCGAGCCGCGACGGAAACGCTCGTCGAGCCGGGCGCGGAAGCCCGGCGTCATCGCGATGCTGAGCAGCACGTAGCAGGGCAGCGACACCGCCACGACCAGGGTGAGCCGCGGGCTGTAGAGGAACAGCACGCCGAGGAAGAGCAGCGCGAAGAACAGGTCGAGCGCCAGGGTCAGCGCGGACGAGGTCAGGAACTGGCGGATATTGTCGAGCTCGCGCACCCGCGCGATCGTGTCGCCGACGCGGCGCGCCTGGAAATACGCCATCGGCAGCGCGAACAGATGCCGGAACAGCCGCGCGCCGAGTTCGACGTCGATGCGGTTCGAGGTATGCGAGAGGACATAGGTGCGCAGGCCGCCGAGCACGACCTCGAACACCGCCAGCATCGCCATGCCGAAGGTCAGCACCTCGAGCGTCGACAGCCCGCGATGGACGAACACCTTGTCGATGATGACCTGGAAGAACAGCGGCGTCAGCAGCGCGAACAGCTGGATGAAGAAGGAGGCGACCAGCACCTCGCTCAGCGGCCGCGAATATTTGCGGATCGCATCCACGAACCAGGCGACGCCGAAGCGCTGATAGGGATCGCTCAAGCCCGCGCGCCGCGCGATCAGCAAGATGCGTCCGGTCCAGCGCGCGGCGAACACCGCCGTGTCGAGCGCCTCGGGGGAGGCGGCGGCAGGATCCTGGACCAGCACCTTGCCGTCGCCGATCCGTCCGACGACCAGCCAGCCGCCATCGGCACAGTGCGCGAGCAGCGGCATCGGCGTGGCGTCCAGGCGCTCGAGACTGGTGTGGACCAGCCGCGCGCGCACCGGAAAACGCCGCGCGAGGCGCAGCAATTCGGTCTCGTCCAGCGCATCGCGGCCCGATTGATGAAGGATCTCGGCGGGATTGGCAGGCAGGCCGAGCAGCTGGAGGATGAACGCCAGCGCCGCGGCACCGCGGTCCGGCGAGGCGGTCGACCCGCGTTCAGCGTCCATCCGCGCCCCCAGCCTCCGCCCATGATCGCCGCCACGCACGACGATCGGTGGTCCGGCGCGCCTCGAAATGCCCCCCGGCGGCGCGCACCGGCATCTAAGGCGCGTCGGCCGGCAATTGCAAACCGGCCGCGACGAGAGTTCGCCCGATCACGGTCAGACCCTCAATAGACCCGCCGCCTACATCACGCCGTGGAGCATTTCATAGACCGTCACGCAGAAGGCGACCGCTCCGAAGGGCAGGATCACGAACCCCGAATACATCGCCCACCACTCGCGGGCCGCCTCCACGATCCGGTCGAAGCGCTCGCGCATTGAATTGGTCGCCTCTGCCGAACGGTGAAAACGGGACGATACCGCAGTGCAATATCGAATTTTCGAGTAAAGCTCGTCGGTATTTGATAGCATGAATGCCGGGAGATATGATGTCGGAGGAGTGACCCGGATGGATCGGTCAGAACCCCACATGTGCGCGATGAAAGTCGGCGCGCTGACCGTGATGAGCGGCGCCGCGATGGCCGTCTGCCTGACCGTGGTCTATATCTTCTCGCACATCTGATCGGGCACTGGTGCCCGTCAGTCGCGGCGCAGACGCTGCCCGGCCAGCACGCGCGCGAGCATCCCGTCCAGGGTGTGCGCGGGGCGCCACGAGATCGTCCGCCCGATCGCCGATGCGTCGACCCGCGCGATGGAGACTTCGCTCGGCCGCATCCTGAGCGGATCGGGCTCGACCGTGGTCGCCGCGGTGCTCAGCGCGCGCAGCCGGTCGAGGATGGTGCCGATCCGCGCCGGGTTGCCCGAGGCGATGTTGAAGACGGCGCGGTTGGGCAGGCTCTCGGCCTGCGCGAGCAGTTCGACATAGGCCGCGACGACGTCCTGCACGTCGAGGAAATCGCGCTCGGCGTCGAGATTGCCGACGCGGATCGCGGACGGGCCGCCGCGCTCCGCGCGCGCGATCTGCGCGGCGACGGCGGGGATGACATAGGCTTCGTCCTGGTCGGGGCCGCTATGGTTGCACGGGCGCGCGACGATCAGCCGCGCATCCGCCGGCATCACGTCGGCGAGCATCGCCTCGGCCGCCGCCTTGGAACGCGCATAGGCGGATTGCGGGCGCAGCGGCGACGTCTCGGTCGCGGTCTCGTGGTTGAAGGTCAGGCCGTAGACCTCGACGCTGCTGGCGAACAGCATCGCGCAATCGGGGACGATCGCGGCCATCGCGCGCGCCAGCGCGAGGGTACCGCACAGATTGACCGACCAGGTCGCCGCCGCCGATCCGACCGAGCGCCCGACCGAAGCCTGCCCGGCCAGATGCACGACCAGATCGGGCCGGCTCTCGCCGATCGCCGCGGCGATGCCGGCGGCGTCCTCGAGATCGAAGGCGATCCGCGTATGGCCGTCCGGACCGACCGGCCGCGATCGATTGCCGGCGAGGATCAGGTGCGCGTCCGGGCGCAGGCGCGCGGCGAGCGCGGGCACCAGCACGCGGCCGACGAAACCGTCCGCGCCGGTCACCAGGATCCGCCGGAACGGCAGCGCCGCCGCCCGCTCGGTCATCACGCGGGATGGATATCGGGCAGCGCGGGCTCGGTCGCGGCGACGGGCGTGGTGAGCCGCGCGAGATCGGCCTCGACCATCTCGACGATCATCCGCTCGAGCGGCGTCTCGGGCGCCCAGCCCAGCACCGAGCGCGCCTTGGCGGCGTTGCCGAGCAGGATATCGACCTCGGCTGGACGGAACAGCTCGGGATCGATGACGAGATGTCGGTCCATCGGCAGCCCGACATGGTCGAAGGCGATGCGGCACATGTCGCGCACCGTGGTGGTGACGCCGGTCGCGACGACGTAGTCGTCCGCCTTGTCCTGCTGGAGCATCATCCACATCGCCTTGACGTAATCGCGGGCATGGCCCCAGTCGCGCTTGGCGTCGATATTGCCGAGCCGGAGCTCGTCGGCGAGGCCGAGCTTGATGCGCGCGACCCCATCGGTGACCTTGCGGGTGACGAATTCGATGCCGCGCAACGGGCTCTCGTGATTGAACAGGATGCCCGACGAGGCGTGCATCCCGAAACTCTCGCGATAGTTGACCGTGATCCAGTGGCCGTAGAGCTTGGCCACCGCATAGGGGGAGCGCGGATAGAAGGGTGTCCGCTCGTCCTGCTCGGCCTGCTGGATCATGCCGTACATCTCGGACGAGGATGCCTGGTAGAAACGCGCGTCGGGCTTCGCCAGCCGGATCGCCTCGAGCACGTTGGTGACGCCGACCGCGGTGATGTTCGCGGTCAGGATCGGCTGGTGCCACGAGGTCGCGACGAACGACTGCGCGGCGAGATTGTAGAACTCGTCGGGCTGAACGTCGGTGACGATGCGGATCAGCGAGGACAGGTCGGCCATGTTGCTGTCGTGGAGCGTCACCTGGCGCTCGATGCCCAGCCAGCGCAGGCGGTGATCGGCGACGCCGAGATGCGAGGAGCGCCGGACGATGCCATGGACGGCATAGCCCTTGCGCAACAGGAACTGGGCGAGATACGCGCCATCCTGCCCCGTGATGCCGGTAATCAGAGCGATCTTCGCCATCGTCATTCCCACAGTTTAAACGAGAAACAGCGGCCGTACGGGTCGGCCGCGACGCCTAAGCGCCTAGGCGAACGGGGCGGAATTGCAATCGCATTTGGCCGGAGCGGCGACGGCGCGGCGTCCCGCCGGGGCGGAATTGAACAAGCCCGGGCGGTCCTGTACCGCACCCCCGGTCGACCGCGGCCGGATGGGAAAAGGATGCGCAATTCGGGAAGCCCGGGCCTTTGCGGGCGATAACGAGATGGCTGCGCGCGCTCGATCCGGCGGCGCGGCGGCGCGCGGCAGGCAATGCCGCGCGCGACGCCGGCGACTGGCCGACCGCGGCGCGGCGCTATCGGGACTATCTCGATCTCAGGCCGGACGATGCGGCGCTCTGGGTGCAATACGGTCATGCCGTCAAGGAAGGCGGTGCGCTCGACCGCGCCGAACACGCCTATCGCGAGGCGATGCGGCTGAACCCGGACGATCCCGACGGTCCGCTCCAGCTCGCGCATCTGTTCAAGACGAGTGGGCTGCCGCATGAGGCGGGACCGCTGTTTCTCGAACTCTACAGGCGCGACCGCACGATGCGGAACCTTCGCGAAGTGGAACTCACCGGCCTCGGCTTCCAGGTGCGGCCCTCGTTCGAGACGCGGCCCGACGGGCTCGCGCCGGACGGCCTGTTCGTCGAGATCCGCGACCTGCTCGACTATCTGGCGGCGCACGCGACGCTGACCGGCATTCCCCGCGTGACGCTGGCGCTCGTCCGCCACGTCGTCCACGCCCGGGCCGATGCGCCCTTGCCCGACGTGCATTTCGTCGAGACCCATGGCGACGGCGAGGGGTTGCTCCTGCTTGGCCGCGACGCGATCGGGCGGATCGTCGATGCGGTGCGCGACGAGGCGGGGCCGGCGACGCTGCGGGCACTGATCGAGGAGGCGCGAGGCGCCGCGCCGGTCTTCCGTCTGTCCGCGGGCGACACCTATCTGATTCCGGGCGCCTTCTGGGGCTATGTCGCCAACCCGAGCTGGATCGGCGGGATGCGCGACCGGGGGGTGAGGATCGGCCTCTTCCTCCACGATCTGATCCCGATCTTCCATGCCGACTACTGCGTGCCCGACTGGGCGCAGGTGTTCGCCGTGGCCTTCGCCGATATCTGCCGGATGGTGGATTTCGCGCTGACCAACTCGCATCACGTCGCGGACGATCTGCGCCGTTATCTCGCACTGCACGCGGTGCGGCCGTTCCCGATCGTCCCGGTGCCCCTCGCGCACGATCTCGGGCGGGGCGCAGGCCGCGCCGCGGGCCGGCATTTCGTCGAGACTCCGTTCGTGCTGTACGTCTCGACGATCGAGCCGCGGAAGAACCATCGCTATCTCGTCGCGATCTGGCAGCGGATGCTCGCCGCGGGCATGGCGGTGCCCGATCTGGTCTTCGTCGGGCGTATCGGGTGGCGGGTCGACGATCTCATCGCGGAGCTCGAAGCGTCGGGATTTCTCGGCGGCCGCGTCCATATCCTCGACGGCCTGTCGGACGCGGATCTCGACGATCTCTACGCGCGCTGCCTGTTCACCGCGTTCCCGAGCTTCGTCGAGGGCTGGGGGCTGCCGGTCGGCGAGAGCCTCGCGCACGGCAAGCTCTGCGTCGCCTCCTCGGTGTCCGCGATCCCCGAGGTCGGCGGCGACCTCGCGGTCTATGTCGATCCCGACGACGTCGAGACGGGATATGCGGTGATCGCCGGGCTGATCCGCGATCCCGGGCGCATCGCCGAAATCGAGCGGCGGATCGTCGCCGGCTTCCGTCCGCGGACCTGGCGGGATGTCGGCCGCGAGGTGTTCGCCGCGGTCGACCGACTGGTCGCGGCGACGCCCGCCCGACGGGACGCGTTCTCGCCGCGGATCGCCGCGCAGGCACTGATCGACGTCACGACGATGGGCGCCGACGCGGCAACGGATCCGGACTATGCCGCGAATCCGTATCGCCTGATCCTCGCCGACGGCTGGCACGCGCCGGACGCGACGGGCGCCTGGATGCTCGACGCGCAGGCGCGCCTGCGGCTGGCGACCGATTGCGCGCCCGGACGGGCGGTCGCCATCCTCCTCCATCTCACCACCTCGCCCTGGGTCGACGCGTCCAACGTCCTGACGATCTCGGCAGGCGCAGGCGCTTGTCGGCAGCCACTGCACGCCGACGCGACGCTGCGGCCGTCGATCGAGGGGCGGATCGACGAGGCCGGCGTGCTGACGATCGACCTCGCCGTCTCCGGCGCGATCACGACATCGGGCGGCGAGACCCTGCCGACCGCGCTGCGCATCCGGTCGCTCCGCTACGCCCCGATCGCCACCGGCGCGACGGGCTGATCGCGCTCGACGCCCAAGCGCGCCGTGCGCACCGTCCCGGCAGCTAGGTCTGCTCGGCGAGCGCGGCCAGTTGGGCAGCCACCGTGCCCCAGCCCTGCTCGAACCCCATCTCCTTGTGCTGCGCGTACGCCTCCTGCGTCCAGTGCCGCGCGGTGCCGGTATAGCGGGTCCCGCCGCCCTCGTCGGCCAGTTCGATCGTGCCGACCATGAACGGCCCCTGCGGCTGCCAGCCCGCCGCGAACGCATCGGTGAAGACGAACCGGACGCCCGGCGTCACCTCGAGAAACACGCCCTCCTGCGGCATCGCCTCGCCGTCGGGGCCGTGCATCACCATCGCCGAGCGACCGCCCGCGCGCCAGTCGAGCTCGACGATCTCGACCGTCCACGGCCTGGGGCACCACCATTCGGCGAGCCGTTCCGTGGCGATCCGCCACACCGTCTCGACCGGCGCGCCAATCAGGCGCGTGACCGAAAGCTCGTAGGTCCGATCCGGCACGATCCGTCTCCCGTCATGATCCGGTCAGGCGAACGGCGCGCGCAGGCACAGGTCGCGCAGCCATGGTCCGGCGTGCAGCATAGCGCCGCAACGGCCGCCGACCTAGAGCCTGTTGGAGAGCCCTGTCAGCCGCGGGTCGCGATCCAGATCACATGGCGCGGCCCCTTGCCGTTGCTGCGCGCCCGCACGATGCGCTCCTCGACCGCGAAGCCGGCCTGGCCGAGCCGACGCGCGAACGCCGTATCGGGGCCCGCCGACCAGATCGTCAGCACCCCGCCCGGGCGCAGCGCCGCCCGCGCCGCGGCGAGGCCACGCGCCGAATAGAGCCGGTCGTTGCCGGCCCGCGACAGCCCGTCCGGGCCGTTATCGACATCGAGCAGGATCGCATCGTACGCGCCGACGCCCTCGCCGATCAGCGCGACGACATCGCGCCCGACCACCGTCACGCGCGGATCGTCGAGACAGCCCGCCGCCAGCGCGGCCATCGGCCCGCGTGCCCACGCGATGATCTCGGGGACGATCTCGGCCACCGTCAGCCGCGCATCCGATCCGAGCAGCGCGAGCGCGGCGCGCAGCGTGAAGCCCATGCCATAGCCGCCGATCAGCAGACGCGGCGCAAGGCGGCCCTGCAATCGTTCGCAGGTCAGCGCGGCGAGCGCCTCCTCCGATCCGCTCATCCGGCTGCTCATCAGCTCGTTGCGGTCGAGCACGATCATGAAGTCGCCGCCGCGGCGCACGAGGCGCAGCTCCGCGCCGCCGGGCACCTGCGCGGTGGCGATCAGTTCGCGTGGGGTCATCCCGACGCTATCGGCGCTATCGCGGGATTTCGCTAGAGCACCGCCCGGATCAGCCCGAGTTCCAGCGCCTCCTGTGCCTCGAGATACCAGTTCGACGGTGCCCGGCGCAGTACCTCCTCCATCGTCACCTGCGATCCGCGCACCAGATTCTCGAACCCCTCGTTCTGGATCGCGATCGAGGCGCTGATCTCGTTGAGCGTCGCCTCGACGGTGGCGATGCAGGTGGTCAGCGGGCCGGCGATCTCCAGCGTCTTGGAGAGCTTGCGCTCGTGGATCATCAGCCTCGTCCCGCGGGTGAGGAACCGGTTCGCGGTCGCGAAGAAGCTCATGAAGGTGGTGCCCGCCGAATAGATCGCCGCCTTGCCGAGGAAGACGAAGCGGCGTGCAGGCTCCATGTCCGAATGGAAGCGGATATCCTCGCCCATCATCCGCGCCACCTCGGGATCGCCGCCCAGCGTCGACAGCTCGACGACGATCAGCCCCTCGGCGGGCGCCGCCTCGAGCTGGCTGCGGAACGCGGCGTACATGTCGTAATCGACCCCGCCCGAAAGCAGGATGGTCGGCGCCTTGAAACGCTCGGCTTCGAGATCGGAATTCGGATCGGACATCGGCGGCTTCCTCGACAGATTGGTCGCGCCGCCCAACGCGGCAGGGCGCCACGCGTTGCCGAACCGCGCGCGGCGCACCAGATAGCGGCGATGCTGATCGCCCTCCTCGCCCTGATCGTGCTGGCGGGGATCGCGCTCCGCCGGCTGCCGCAGCGGCTCGACCGCGCCGTCTATGCCGGGCCGCCGAGCGACCATTTCGACGGCGAGCGGTTCTTCAATCCCGACGATCGCACCGCGGACGGCGCGGCGCCTGAACCACGCGGCTTCTCCTATCTCAAGGCGCTGCGCTTCATCCTCGGGCTCGAGCGCGCACCGTGGCCCAGCCATGTGCCGGTCGTACCGGCCGTGCCGCCGGCACGGATCGACGGGGATGCGCTGCGCGTCACCTGGGTCGGCCATGCGACGGTGCTGATCCAGACCCGGGGTCTCAACATCCTCACCGATCCGCTATGGTCGACGCGCGCCTCGCCGCTGCCGCTGCTGGGGCCGAAGCGGGTGCGCGCGCCGGGGATCGCGTTCGACGCGCTGCCGCGGATCGATCTCGTGCTGCTCAGCCACGGCCATTACGATCATCTCGATCTGCCGACGCTGCGCAAGCTGTGGGCGCGCGACCGGCCGCGTATCGTCCACCCGCTCGGCCACGACGCGCTGCTCCGCCGCGCCGGGATCGTCTCCGAAGCGCAGGACTGGGGCGCGCGGATCGTGATCGCCCCCGGCATCGCGGTGGTGACCGAACGCGTGCGGCACTGGACGTCGCGCTTCGGCGCGGATCGCAACCGCGCGCTGTGGTGCGGCTTCACGATCGAACTGCCCGGCGGCAACGTCTTCTTCGCGGGCGATACCGCGCTCGGCGACGGCGGCTGGATCGCGCCGGTCGCCGCGCGCGGCGCGATCCGTCTCGCGCTGATCCCGATCGGCGCCTATCGCCCGCGCGAGATGATGGCGGGCAGTCATGTCGATCCGTCCGAGGCGGCGACGATCTTCGCGCGGCTCGACGCGGCTCATGCGCTGGCGATCCATTGGGGAACCTTCCGCCTTTCGGCCGAAGCGATCGACGATCCGCCCGCCGATCTCCTGGCGGCGCTCGGCACGGCGACCGCCGACCGCTTCCGGGCGCCGCCGCCGGGCGCCGAATGGGACGTGCCCGCCCTCTGATCGCCGCAGCGCCGCCGCATTCGGTTCACCTGTGCGACAGAAACCGTGGCCGCGCTGCAACGGTCCGCGGGATGACAATCGCGTCATGCGGCGGACCGGGAACGATGACCGGGCTGGAGGCATATGCACCCCGCGATGCCGGCAGGCACCGTTCGTACCAGTAGCTTACAAGGTTGCATTCCATGAAGACTCTCCCGCTTGTTTCGGGCGCGCTGCTGCTCGCCGCCGCCGCCGCGCCCGCCCTCGCGCAGGACGCCGCCCCCGCCCCCGCGACCGACCAGGTCTCGACCTTCACCGGCCCGCGCGCCGAGATCTTCGGCGGCTGGGATCGGGTCGGCACGCGCTTCCGTGCCACCGACGACGCCGGGGACCGCACGACGATCCGCGGCCATCGCAACGGCTTCACCGCCGGCGGGCTCGGCGGCTACGACATGCCGGTCGGCGATCGCCTCGTCGCGGGCGTGTTCGGCAGCTACGCGCTGTCGACCGCGCGTCAGTGCGGCGACTTTGGCACCGATACCGGCTGCCTCAAGTCCGGCCGCCAGATCGAGGGCGGCGCGCGGATCGGTGCCAAGGTGCTCGACAGCCACGCGCTGGTCTATCTCAAGGGCGCCTACGTCAACGGACAGCTCGACGGCGTATTCAGCAACGGCACCGACGTGTTCCACGGCCACGACAATCAGGATGGCTGGCGGGCCGGCGCGGGCGCCGAATATGCGCTCAACAAGCACGCCTATGTGAAGGTCGAGTACGACTATACCCGCTTCAAGAGCTACAACGCCGATCTCGGCGCCGACGAAGCCAATCTGCGGTTCGACCGCAACCAGGTGCTCGGCGGCTTCGGCGTACGCTTCTGAGCCTCGGGGGAGGCGCCGGTCAGGAGCCGGCGCCTCCCGTCTTCGCCGGCATCGGGCACGCGGCGATCCGCCGGCCGCTGTCGCGGCCGCGGAAGCCGAGATCGAGCGCGCCGGCGTGCCCGGTGCCGGTGAAGGCGAAATCATAGCCGGTCGGCGTATAGGTGCCGGCACCCTCGACATGCATCGTCTCGCCACCCGCGGCGCAGTCGCCCGCCGCCGCGATCCGCCCGTCGATCATCGTGAAGCGCGAGAAGCTGCAGCGGCCGTCGCCCATGTCCATCAGGATGGTGCGCGGATCGGCGAGATCGGCCGCGGTGTAGCAGTCGCGCCGCGGCGCGGGCCTGGGCAGCGCGCCCTGCATGTGTGCGGCGAGATCGTCCGAACCGTTGACCGTATCCAGCACCGTCACCAGCGTCTGTTCCCACAGTCCCGGCATCAGCGTCGGCGGGGCGGGGGCGGCGGCGAGGAGCAGCGGCAGCGGGGCGAGCAGTCGGGTGGGGATGCGCATCCCCCGCCTTAGCCGTCCCGTTACTTTCGTCACCCTGAACCTGTGGCGTTCATCGGCCCCGGCGCCCATATTGCGATCATGGCCATCCAGATCCGCACCAGCCTCGCCGAACCCGAGGCGCAGCCGATGTTCATGCCGCACCGCCCCGAGCGGCCCGAGAAATCGGAGGGCGGCAAGGCGTTCCGGCTGGTTTCGGACTACGAGCCCTCGGGCGATCAGCCGACCGCGATCGCCGATCTGGTCGCGTCGGCGGCCGAGGGGGACCGCACCCAGGTGCTGCTCGGCGTCACCGGATCGGGCAAGACCTTCACCATGGCCAAGGTGATCGAGCAGATGCAGCGCCCCGCGCTGGTGCTCGCCCCCAACAAGATCCTCGCCGCCCAGCTCTATGGCGAGTTCAAGCAGTTCTTCCCCGACAATGCGGTCGAGTTCTTCGTCTCGTATTACGACTATTACCAGCCCGAAGCCTATGTCCCGCGCTCGGACACGTACATCGAGAAGGAGAGCTCGGTGAACGAGGCGATCGACCGGATGCGCCATTCGGCCACGCGATCGCTGCTCGAACGCGACGACGTGCTGATCGTCGCCTCGGTCTCGTGCCTCTACGGCATCGGCTCGGTCGAGACCTATTCGGCGATGACCTTCCAGCTCAAGAAGGGCCAGACCGCGGACCAGCGCGAGATCATCCGCAAGCTGGTCGCATTGCAGTACAAGCGCAACGAGCAGGCGTTCGCGCGCGGCGCGTTCCGCGTGCGCGGCGACAATCTCGAGCTGTTCCCCTCGCATTACGAGGACACCGCCTGGCGCATCGCCTTCTTCGGCGACGAGATCGAGAGCATCACCGAATTCGACCCGCTGACCGGCAAGAAGATCGCCAGCCTCGACTCGATCAAGGTCTATGCGAACTCGCATTACGTGACGCCGGGTCCGACGCTCAAGCAGGCGACCGAGGCGATCAAGCACGAGCTCGCCGAACGGCTCAAGGAACTGGTCGGCGAAGGCAAGCTGCTCGAGGCGCAGCGGCTCGAGCAGCGCGTCGGCTTCGATCTCGAGATGATCGCCGCCACCGGCAGTTGCGCGGGGATCGAGAATTACAGCCGCTTCCTCACCGGGCGCCTGCCCGGCGAGCCGCCGCCGACGCTGTTCGAGTATCTCCCCGAGAACGCACTGCTGTTCGTCGACGAGAGCCACCAGACCGTGCCTCAGGTCGGCGGCATGGCGCGCGGCGACCACCGCCGCAAGATCACGCTCGCCGAATATGGTTTCCGCCTGCCCTCGTGCATCGACAACCGGCCGCTGCGCTTCAACGAATGGGACGCGATGCGCCCGCAGACCATCGCGGTCTCGGCGACTCCGGGCCCGTGGGAGATCGAGCAGGCCGGCGGCGTGTTCGCCGAGCAGGTGATCCGGCCGACGGGTCTGGTCGATCCGCCGGTCGAGATCCGCCCGGTCGAGCATCAGGTCGACGATCTGGTGCAGGAGTGCAGGGACACCGCCGCCAAGGGCTATCGCAGCCTCGTCACGACGCTGACCAAGCGGATGGCCGAGGATCTCACCGAATATCTCCACGAGGCGGGGATGAAGGTCCGCTACATGCATTCCGACGTCGAGACGCTGGAGCGCATCGAGCTGATCCGCGATCTCAGGCTCGGCGTGTACGACGTGCTGGTCGGCATCAACCTGCTGCGCGAGGGGCTCGACATTCCCGAATGCGGGCTGGTCGCGATCCTCGATGCGGACAAGGAGGGTTTCCTGCGCTCCGAGACCTCGCTGATCCAGACGATCGGTCGCGCCGCGCGCAACGTCGACGGCAAGGTGATCCTCTATGCCGACCGCATCACCGGATCGATGGAGCGTGCGATGGCCGAGACCGATCGCCGCCGCCTCAAGCAGCAGGCGTATAACGAGGAGCATGGCATCACCCCCGCGACGATCCGTCGCGACATCACCGATATCGTCGGCCATCTCGCCAGCCGCGACCAGGTGACCGTCGAGACGGGGCTCGACGATGCGCCGCACATGGTCGGCCACAATCTGCGCGCGTACATCGAAGATCTCGAGAAGAAGATGCGCGCCGCCGCCGCCGATCTCGAATTCGAGACCGCGGGCCGCTTGCGCGACGAGATCCGCAAGCTCGAGGCGGACGAACTCGGCCTGCCCGGCGAGCCGAGCCGCGCGCCGGTGATCGGCAATTCGACGCTGGGCAAGCCCGGCACCCGCCAGACCCGCTACGGCAAGGCCAAGGCGGCGCGCGCGGCGAAGCGGGAGCGCGGGCGATAGGGCGGGGCCGGCGCGGGGCAGACGGCGTTTGCCACGCGCCGCGGCGGCGGGCATGAGCGGCGCGATGCGTCGCCTCCTGCCCCTCGTACCGCTGATCGTCGCGCTGGCGTCCTGCGTGCCGACGCCGCCGCCCCGGCCCGCGGCGGCACCGGTCGCGCCCCCGACCCCGGCATTGCCCGCCGCGCCGCCGCAGCAGGACTGGCGCGACGTGCCGCTGACCCCCGGTCGCTGGACGTGGCAGGGATCGTCCGGCACGCTCTCGCTCGCGCGCTTCGGCATGCCGGGCACGGCCGCGGCGTTCACCGTGCGCTGCGATTTCGCGGCTCGCGCGGTGGTGCTGGCCGGCGACCCGACACCTGCCGCGACGATGACGCTGACGACCTCGTTCGGCAGCCTCGCGCTGTCCGCACCGGGCGGCGCCGCGCGGCTGAGCGCGGGCGACGCGCGGCTCGATCAGATCGCGTTCAGCCGCGGTCGCTTCACCGTCGACAGGCCCGGCCAGCCCCAATTGGTGCTGCCCGCCTGGCCCGAAGTGGCGCGCGTGATCGAGGATTGTCGCGGCTGATCCGCGCAACCGATGTCGCGACGAAAAACCCCTTGCATCGCGGCGCGGCATGACTCACATTTGCCGTGCTCTTCAGCTAGCGAAAGGAGGTGACCCGATGTCTCATGGATCAGCAGAGAGGTCGGTTCTGTCCGTTCGGGAGGCGCGCCGCTAGGCCGAAAGGCTTGGCGGGCCCAGGTCTCCCGGGCCGGACCTCCGGCCGCTGACCATGCGAGACCGCCGGGACGCGAACCGTCCCGGCGGTCTTTCTCTTTTTCCGCGTGTCCGGGCGTCCCGATGATCCATCTTCCCGATCGCGCCCGGCTGGTGATCTGCGACGTGTGGGGCGTCGTCCATGACGGCCGGCGCGCCTTTCCCGGCGCACTGGCGGCGCTGGCCCGGTGGCGCGGCGAAGGACGCACCGTGGTGCTGGTCACCAACGCGCCGCGGCCGAGTGTCGCACTCCGCCGCCAGCTCGTCGCGCTGGGGGTCGGGCCGATGCATTACGACGCGATGGTGAGCTCGGGCGATACCGGCGTCGCGCTGGTCGCGCAGAGCGGCGGCGCGGCGGTCGGCTTCATCGGCACCGCGATCGATCGTACCGCGATCGCCGCGGCAGGTGTTCGCATCGGCGAACGGGGCGACGAGCCGCTGGTCGTCTGCACCGGCCTCGACGAGCGGCGTACCGAGGTCGCCGATTACGCGACCGAACTCGCCGCGATGCGCCGCCGCGGCGCGCGGATGCTGTGCCTCAATCCCGATCGCGTCGCCTTTCACGGCGATACGCTCGAACTTTGCGCCGGCGCGCTCGCGGAGCGTTACGAGGCGATCGGCGGTGCTGTCACCTATACGGGCAAGCCACATCGGCCGATCTACGATCGCGCGCTGGCGCTCGGCGAGGCGGCGGCGGGGCGGCGCTTCGTGGCGGACGCGGTGCTGGCGATCGGCGACGCGGTGCCGACCGACCTGCTCGGCGCGGCGCGGATGGGATTCGGCTTCCTGTTCGTGACCGGCGGTATCGAACGCGACGCGATCGCCCGGTACGGCGTCGATCGGATCCTCGCCGATGCGCGCGATGCGCACGGTCTGCCCGACGTCGCGCTCCACGCCGCGGTCGAGGCACTCGTCTAGCGGGTCCGGGTCAGGACGGTCGCCATGCCGTCGCCCTGCGGCGTCTCCAGGAGGAAACGCAGGTCGATGCGGCGGTTCGCGGCCTTGGCCGCGGCGTCTGCACCCGATCCGGGGATCGGCCGGTCGGGGCCATAGCCGCTGACGCTCAGGATCGGGCTCGACGCCGGATCGCGCGCGGGCAGGTTGTGCAGCGTGTCGAGCAGCGGGGCGGCGAGGCTGAGCGCGCGGAAGGTGTTGGTCGCGCGCAGCGCCGAGAGATCGAGATTGTCGGAGATGATCCCTGCGCCGTGCAGCACATCGGCGTCGGTATGGCCCTCGATGAAGATCGCGTCGAGGCTATGCACCTCGTCCGCGCAGCCGAGCGTATCGGCGCCGGCGCGGTAGCTGTAGCAGGGCAGCACGCGCGCCATGCTCCGGGCCAGCGTCGCGACCGCCGCGCGGCCCTGCGGCGACAGCCGGTAGTCGCCGGTCGCGAACAGGATCTCGGCGGGCAGGCGCAGGACGCCGGTGCGCGTATCGATCGTCACCCGCAGCCCCTGGTCGGCGAGCGATCGCTGCAGCCGCTGGAGGATCACGGTGCGCGTCCCGCTGGCGTCCGAGATCGCCTTGCTCTTCTGCTGGAACTGGAGCGCGAAATAGAGCAGCAGGATGATGAAGACGAACAGCAGGCCGACCATCATGTCGGCCATCGATATGAAATAGCTCTCTTCCTCCTCGACCCCGCGCGACCGGCGGGACACCCGCGCCGCCATTGTTCAGCGCGCCGCGACGATGGTGAGGAGGGTCGGCGCCCGCATAGATCCGAAACCCCAGATCGGATCGCCGAAGCCATCCTCCGCGATGCTCTCCGCGCCGCGAGGACGCGTTAGCGCGCCGCCCGGGGAGCGTCCAGCCAGGTGCGCGAAACCGCTTCGGCCGGTCCCGGCGGACGACCGTCCGACCGCGCGGGCTGCTGCGTCGCGGTGTAAAGCGGCTGGCGTCGCCGACGCTTGCAGCATATGCAATCCCCTGGGTCCGGCCGTCGGCACTCGCCCGGAGTCGGAATCCGGGCGATCATGTCGTGCTGCCAAGCTGTGAACTCCTAAGGGGGAGCGTGCGTCGCGATGGAAATGACTCGGATCGCCGAAGCGGCAACCTTCACCGCGATCAAGACCGTCCGCACCGAGCAGGAGGCGCTTTCCGCACTGGCCGACGCGCTCCGCGAACCCAAGCTGCACGATGCCTTTGTCGAGGCGATCGACGCGATCCAGCGCACCAAGGGACGGCTGATCGTCACCGGCATGGGCAAGAGCGGGATCATCGGCCGCAAGATCGCCGCGACCATGACCTCGACCGGCACGCCGTCGATGTTCATCCATCCCGGCGAAGCGAGCCATGGCGATCTCGGCATGGTCACGCCCGAGGACATCGTGATGGCGCTGACGTGGTCGGGCGAGACCACCGAGCTCGGCGACATCATCGCCTATTGCCGCCGCTTCGGGATCACTCTGATCGTCGCAACCTCGCGCTGCTCGAGCACCGCGGGCCGCGCCGCCGACATCTGCCTCGAGATGCCGCGCGTGCGCGAGGCCTGCCCCAACCAGCTCGCGCCGACCTCGTCGACCACCGTCCAGGCGGTACTGGGCGATGCGCTGGCGGTCGCGCTGATCGAGCAGCGCGGCTTCACCCGCTCCGACTTCCACGTCTTCCATCCCGGTGGCCGACTCGGTGCGCAGCTCACCACGGTGGCGCAGCTGATGGGCACCGACGACGAGATCCCGGTGGTCAGCGTCGGCGCGACGCTCAAGGACGCGACGATCGAGATGAGCCGCAAGCGCTATGGCTGCACCGCGGTAGTCAACGTCGCGGGCGAACTGATCGGCGCGTTCACCGACGGCGATCTCCGGCGCAGCTTCGCGAGCAACCAGCTCGACGACGATATCAGCACGCACATGACGCAGCACCCGCTCACCGTCACCGCCGCGACCATGTCGTCCGACGCGTTGCGCATCATGAACGAGAACGCGGTTTCGGTCCTGTTCGTCTGCGACGGGCTGAAACTGGTCGGCGCGGTCCATCTGCATGACGTGCTGCGTGCCGGCGTCGCCTGAGCCGATCGCGCCGCGGACACCCGATCTCATCGTCGTCCCGGCTCGCTACGGGTCGAAGCGGCTGCCCGGCAAACCGCTGCTGCCGATCGCCGGGGTGACGTTGCTCGAGCGCGTGGCGGGCGTGGCGCGCCGTGCGGCGGCGCTGGCGGGCGACGTCGAGGTCGTGGTCGCGACCGACGATGCCCGGATCGAGGAGCACGCCCGTGCGATCGGCTGCGCGGTGGCGATGACCGACGGTGCGATCAGCTCGGGCTCGGGGCGTGCCTGCGCGGCGGCACGCGCCCGCACCGACCGGCCGGCGTTCGTCGTCAATCTCCAGGGCGACGCGCCGTTCGTGCCGCCGGACGTGGTCGCGGCGCTGCTCGCCGCGATCCGGACGGCCGGCGCGGCGGTGGCGACACCGGTGGTGCGGATGGGCTGGGACGAGCTCGACATCCTGCGTGACCACAAGACGCGAGCGCCGTTCAGCGGCACCACCTGCGTCCGCCGGCCCGATGGCCGCGCCGTCTGGTTCTCGAAGACCATCCTGCCCGCGATCCGCGACGAGGCCGATCGTCGCAAAGCCGAGCCGCTGTCACCGGTCTATCGCCATCTCGGGCTCTACGCCTACCGGCTCGACGCGCTCGAGGCGTTCGAGGCGACGCCGCCGACGCCGTACGAGATCAGCGAGGGGCTCGAGCAGCTCCGTTTCCTCGAAATGGGGCTCGACATCCTGACCATCGAAACCGCGCCGATGCGCCATGCGATGTCGGGCATCGACACGGCGGAGGACATCGCGCTCGCCGAAGCGCTGATCGCGCGGATCGGCGACCCGCACGTCGCATGACGAACGTGACGATCGTCCGGCATGGCAACACGTTCGCCCCCGGCGCGGCGCCACGCCGCGTCGGCGCGCGTACCGACCTGCCGCTCGTCGACAGCGGCCGTCTGCAGGCGCGCGCGATCGGTCGCGCCTTCGCGGCCTCGGGCACGCGGTTCGGGCGCGTCCTCTGCTCGCCGCTCACCCGGACGCGCGAGACCGCGGCGCTGATCCTCGCCGAACTGGGCGGCGACCAGCCGCCGGTCGAGCCGTGCGACTGGCTCGCCGAGATCGATCACGGCCCCGACGAGAACGCGCTCGAAGCCGATGTCGTCGCGCGGATCGGCGCGGACGCGCTCGCCGACTGGGACGAGCGCGGGATCGCACCGCCGGGCTGGACGGTGGACGCGGACGCCCGGATCGCGGCGTGGCGGACGTTCCTCGCGGCACAGCGCCGCGTCGCTGCAGGCGACGCGCTGCTCGTCACCAGCAACGGCGCGGCGCGCTTCGCGTTGCTGGCCGATGCCGGGCTCGCCGAGCGCGCGCGTACCGCCGGGTCGTTCAAGCTGCGCACCGGCGCCTGGGGGCGGATCGTGCTCGACGGCGACGCGACCCGGCTCGACGCGTGGGACGTCCGCCCATGACGCTTTGCGGCTTGCCTGCCGGGACGAGGTGATCGAAAGGTCGGGCATGTCGCCGTCGCGTTACCTCCTGCTTCCCTGGTGGATCGCGCAGCTGCCGACCGGAGCGAAGGCGTTCTGCGACAATCCGGTGATCGGTTCGCCGACGCTCAACCGCTGGGGGCTGCATGTCGG
>CAZZZX010000006.1:20488-24893 GCA_964658585.1 uncultured Novosphingobium sp. | reverse complement strand
TCTCATCTGGGCGCGGTCGAGACCGCGCCTTGGCATATTGTGGGCGAGTTAGAGACGCTGATCCGAACTGCACAGCGCGGATTGCCTGACGGCTATATTCAACGCGATGGATTTGCGCTTCACCCTTCCGCGACGATTGAGGCGGGTGTGATCCTTAAGGGCGTCGGCCTCATCGGGCCCCGCTGCTATGTCGCGGCGGGCGCTTATCTGCGCGGTGGAATTCTTCTCGCTGAGGACTGCATCATCGGTCCATCCTCGGAGCTGAAGTCGAGTGTTATCCTCTCGGGCTCCAAACTTGCTCACCTCAATTTCGTCGGTGACAGCATCATCGGGTCTGACGTGAATATCGAAGCGGGGGCGATGGTAGCCAACTACCGAAATGAGCTGGAGGACAAGGTGATCCGCATTGAGCATGAGGGCCAGATTGTTGAGACGGGCGTGATGAAGTTTGGCGCCCTCATCGGCGATGGAACGCGGATCGGCGCCAATGCCGTGATCGCACCGGGGGCGATCCTCGTGGCCGGCAGCCGCATTGGTCGGTTGCAGCTTGTGGATCAGTATCCACGCTAGAACTTTGAGCCGATGCGATCGGGTGCGGACTTTCCCACAAAAGAAGGGCGATCGGGACCGGCCTTCCCCGTCCCGCAGACGATCGAGTTTCGGGAATCGCGATCATCAAATATAGCTGTTCAGATACACGCCTAGATGCGATTTTCTCAAGAGCAGCGTTGAGAGCACTATAATGATGAAAGCCGTTGCACCGTCCATCCCTTTCTTGGCTTTGGCGCTGAGCGCCCAAGCCTCCACGGCACACGCAGCCCCCGCCAAACCAGATGTTATGCATCCGGCAAACTGCGAACTATCTCAACCTGCGCGCATAGTGACTTCGCTTCGTGACCTACCGGAGATCAGGAGTGAGTTTCAGCGACAGAAGCTGAGATTAGTCGATGACCGAGAGAACTCTGCTGGATCGTCTGAGGCAAATGCGTCTCATTTTGTTCGAGCATATATTTTCTCGGACAAGGTTGTCGTCTGGTACGAGCAACGAGGAGGATTTGTGAACATCTTCCACATCGTCGAAATGAAAAAACAAGGTGATAGCAGCGCAAAATTCTCTCCCGTTCTACTGCGTTTTACTGGCAACTCGCTTTCAGGACCGCCCTGCGCCGCGACTGAAGCAATCTTAGAAGGTGTCCACAGCATCCAAGGTTGGTGACATACATATCCCGATCATGCCGCCAGGCGCCGAAACGTCCCAACCCGTCCGCTCCCAATCAACCATGGTGTTTCGGGGATCGGCTCGTCGGGTCGGTTCAGCTATGGCGAGGGAAGGGCACCGCTTTTGGAGCAGCGATCCTCAACGAGATAACACTGCACGATCCCCTTGGCGCGACGGGCAGTACGAGGATCAAGAAACGCTACGATGCTGGCGGGATTGTTCCAGTCCACACCCTGCATACCGCGAGTTTGCTTTAGGAGTGCCGCCAATCTGTCGGCCGGTTCGTCAGTACGCGGTTGATTGCCGCCCAGAAGCGAGCAGCTTTCGTGTAAAACACTTCGTACCCGGAGCCGTCGTCTTTATTAAGCAGCGCTTGCGCGTGCAGCACCGAGATGCTGGCAGGCTCCTCGAAAAGTCGCTTCGCCGTGGTCATAGCAGGCCCGGTCAGAACATGACGCGCTGTCGCATATGCGAAATAGGAAGCCCAGCTCTCATTAACCCAAGTCGGCTTACCGGCGGAAAGGACGCCGGCCAATTCGTGAAATCCCTCATGTGCGCCCGTAAGGAGGATGCCGGCATCCAGCTTGGCGTATGGATAGCGGTCCTTCCGGTCGGGGACGAACTGCATCAAGATGGCATCGGAACCAGTGGACGCAAAGAACCCCGGCTCTACGCCATTGCCTTCCGCAAGCCACATGTAATTGAACCGGTTGCGCTTCGACGCATCACTCGGCAGAAGCTCCCGTTGCCATCTAGCGAGAGTAGCAGCAACGATACTTTGTAAGCGTTGGGATTGAGGGCGTGCAGGAATGTCACCGTAAATCGCGGTAATAACAGATCCAGCCTTGTAACGCTGCTTCGCCTGCCCGATCAGAATGTAAACAGGGCTATCAGGTGTGTCGGGCAACCTGGTGTCTGTCTCGACGACCCCTTTCTTGGTCTTCGCTATCACGTGGACCGGCGCCCAAGATTGCCCCTCGTACCGCAACCATGGAAGATCGCCGGATAGCAACCATACGTCACGCCGAGCGCTCCAGAATGAGCCCGGTCGGCTCGCATCGAAAGTACGTCCATCTAGGCTGGGGACCGTCGCGGCCCACGAGACTTGTTCGCATCCTAAAGGCTTTACCCACCTGTGAGCTGAAATTGCCGTTAGCGGGACGGTGCCGCAGGCCGGCGGTGCTTGCATCAACTTAGAAGTTGGTGGCGCTCCAAGAACGCCTTGCTGCGGAGGCACTCGCATCGGGAGTTTTACACGTTCCGGTTCGGCAACATCAAGGTGAACTGTATATGCTAGCACTTGAAGGACAGAGGGAGGGGCTTCCTCGGCGGCCTGCACCGAGGACAATCCCGCAGCAATTAAGAGCGATGTTATCGCGACCATAACAAGTTGGTGACATGCCCGGCGCCCGTTCGCAACCAAGGGGCAGCTGTGCCGATACCTTCCCGCAAAGGAACCACTAACAGGACGGCCGGGGTCGATGCGCGAAGGCACCCTGATGGCAGGCTCGGCTTTCCCGAAACCTGTCCCCGATTACGCTTTCCCGAAATGGCATATCGGAGATGGGGAAGTGGGACGGTCGCGCATTCCCGAAACGGCCGGTTTCGGGAAGTCATGTAGATCGATCGAACGGCAATGTCTGGGGCGGCTGCGGACGGTCTGCTCGGCGCTAAGGATGCTCGGTCCGCTCGCGTTCCCATCATTGGCCATCGTGGCCAATGGAGAATGATCATGGGTACGTCAGAATTTGATCCCGGGGCGGCTGACCGTCAGGCTTGGAACGCTGGACGAAAGGTCGGGGCGAAGCGAGCTTTGAAGCCGAAGCAGATATGGGGCATCTGCTTCTATCTCGACCAACATCGGAGATTTCGCGATCGGGCGCTGTTCGATGTTGCCATCGACAGCAAGCTGCGCGGCTGCGATGTCGTCAGCCTCAAAATCGGGGACATCGTCATAGGGGGGCAGATCCGAACTCGGGCGACCGTCGTCCAGAGGAAGACCGGACGACCGGTCCAGTTCGGGCTGCTGTCGGACGCGAGGGCCAGTCTTCTGGCGTGGCTCGAGCGCCGCGGCGGAGCGTTGGGCGACTACGTGTTCCCAAGCCGTATCGACCATGCCGATCATCTCAGCACCCGCCAGTATGCGCCTCGTCGATGAGTGGGTCGTAGGGATCGGCCTTCGCCGCGAGGAATATGGTACGCATTCGTTGCGGCGGACCAAGGCATCGATCATCTACAAGGCAACCGGCAACCTACGCGCCGTGCAGATCCTTCTCGGCCACACCAAGATCGAGAACACCGTGCGGTATCTCGGTGTCGACGTCGAGGACGCCCTGACCCTCGCGGAGGGGACGGAAATCTGAATACCCCCGGCTCCCCGCCCATCGCGAGGAGCCGGACCGCAGGGCGCCCATGTCGGCCACTCGGACTAGCGGCAGCCAATCCCGAAATCAGCCATACGTTCATACCCGATACTAAATTTTCGCACCTATCTGAGCTTGCTTCCCGAGCGGGTTCCTAAGTGGACGACCGTTGCCACTTGCTGACAGCGGCTTTGCAGCAAGGCATGGCAGGGATCGAACCTCGCTTCCAAGAGAACGGAGCGCCTTTGAAACGAGATTGCTGGCGAACCGACGCACGCTGTTTTCTCATGCTGCTCTGTTGTCTATTTCCTGTGGACTGTCGGCGTGCGCGGCCGACGGCGCCGCCGCGGCTGGTCGTCTGGGCTTGGGAGCGTCCCGAAGACCTGCGCTTCCTGCCCAAGGACGTGCCGGTCGCGGTCCAAACGGGATTCGTCGGCATCGCAGGAGACGGATTTGTCTCCCGCGGAAGGCGTTTTCCACTGTTGGCCGATGCGGCGCCTCGGATCGCCGTAGTGCATATCCAGATCGACGAGCGCGACCCGCCCCATTGGACGCCGGATCTGCGACGGCGGGTCGCGGCGGCGGTATTGCACTATGCGCTCGTCCTTCCCGTGTCCGAGGTTCAAATCGACTTCGAAGTGCGGCGGTCGCAGCGCAAGATTCTCATCGACGTGCTGCACGACGTCCGCGCCGGGCTGCCGAAGCCCCTATCGCTGTCGATGACCGCCCTTGCATCCTGGTGTCAGGAGGGGTGGCTGGATCATACCGCAGCCGGCGAGATCGTGCCGATCCTCCGCGCGGCGCCGCCTCCGGCTCGCTGGGG
>CAZZZX010000006.1:0-20478 GCA_964658585.1 uncultured Novosphingobium sp. | reverse complement strand
ACTTTCTTGATCCGCGCTGCCGGCAAGCGCTCGCGGTGTCCGCGGACGAGCCCATTGCGCATGCGCCGGCGGGGCGTAGGGTCTATCTGTTCGACCCGCGAAGCTGGACGCGGTCGGACTTCGAGACGATCCGACAGCGAGTGGAGCGATGGCGATGAGGCGCTGGCCTGGGCGTGCGATAGCGGCGGTCGTCATGGTCACGCTGACGGGGCGCGCATCGGGCTCGGGCGGGCCGCCGCCGCTGCCCGACTATGTCACCTCCGCCGCGGCGTCGCCGGTCGATCAGGCGGCGCTCGCCGCGGGACGATTGGGGATCATGAAGGGCCACGCGCCCGCCGCGATCCTCTATCTCGACTGGCGGTTGCTCAACGATCTTCGCGTCGACGCCGCCTCGACCGCGGCGCTGGCGACGCCCTGCTGCGGTCAATCGCAGGACGATGAATCGGGTTGGCTTGCCGCGCGCCGCGCGGTGCCGGGCGCCTCGAGCGACCTGTATTACGTCGCGACCGACCGGGAAGGGCCGAACTACACCGCCATTCCGACCTGCTTCCCCAACGCCTTCGTCACGGCGACCGCCACGCTCCAGGCGCGCATCGCGCGCCATGGAGCGGGCTCGCCGGGCGTACGCGCCTGGCTGGCGGCGCAGGACGCGGTGTTCAACGCGTGCAGCAAGGCCGGCGTGACGCTGCCCGCGCTGTCGGCCGATGCCCCCGCGTGGCTGCGCGCCGACCATAGCTATCAAGAGGCCGCGCTGGCGCTCTACGACGCGCGCCTCGATGAGGCCGAGCGCGATTTCGCGGAGATCGGGCGCGATCGAAGCTCGCCATGGCAGCCGATGGCGCTCTACCTGCAAGCCCGCGTCATCCAGCGACGCGCCCTCGATCATCCCGGCGCGGACAATTTCGCTCGCGCGCACGAGGCGATCGCGCGGCTCGAGAGCGCGCCCGCCGGCACCTATGGCAAAGGCGAGGTCGAGCGGATGAAACAGGTGCTCGACTATCACGAGCATCCCGCCGCGCTGCTCGCCCGGCTCGATCGCGCGCTCAACGACCCGGGCGTGCCCGGCGATGTCGCGGTGAAGTTCAAGGATTACCAGAGCCTGTCCGCGACCGTGCCACAGATGCCCGACGCGGCGGACTGGATCGCGACGCTCGATCCCAAGGATCGTGCCGCCGCGCTCGCTCACGCCCGCGCGCGCTGGCGGGCGAGCCACAGGACCGCCTGGCTGCTTGCCGCGCTGTCCCTGGCGATGCCCGCCGATGCAGACGCCGGCGCGCTCGTCGACGATGCCGCGCGGCTTCCCGCGAGCGATCTGGGCTGGCTGACGGCGCGCTATCATCGGATGCGCCTGACCATCGCGCGCCGCCCTCCCGCCGAGCTGCGCGCCGAGATCGACGCGATCCTCGCGCGCCGCGACCTGACCCCGTCCGATCGCAACATATTCCTGGCGGTCCGGGCACAATCGGCGTCGGGCCTGGCCGATTTCGCGGCGCACGCGCTGCGACGCCCCTATTGCACCGGCACCGGCCGCGGCTGCGTCGATGGCGACTGGCCCGCCGGCGATGGACTGCTGGGCCGGCAAGGCCATGGCTATGTCGGCTTCGGTGGTGACGCGCGCGCGATCATCGATCGGCTACCGCTCGCCCAGCGGCTGGCGCTCGCGCGCGACCCGAGCCTGCCTCGCGAACAGCGACTCGACCTCTCGCTGACCAACTACGCCCGCGCGGCCCTGCTGCAGGACGATGCCGCGATCGACCAGACTGCGCGCGCGCTGACCGGGCTGTTGCCGCAGGTGCGTCGCGACTGGCTGGCGATCGCCGCGACGCCGCCAGGGCCGGCCAAGCGCTTCGCGGAGATTTTCGTGATGGCGAAGATTCCCAGCCTGCGCACCGACCTAGTCGACTATGCGCGTCCCGAGGGAAGCGAACCGTCCTTCGCGGGCTATTGGGTGGATTGGCTGCGCGTGCCCGCCGGCGGGAAAGAACCGACGCCGTCCTTCCCGCCCGCCGCTGCCTACATGCCGCAGGGCTTTTGGGATGGGCACGACGGCGGCGCCGAGCCGGACGAGAGCGACCTGCCCTGCGCGGGCAAATGCGGCGCCGGCACCTTCTCGCTTCACACGCCGGGCTTTGCCGCGCCGCTGACCGCGGCGGCGCTGCACGAACGAACCCATTTCCTCACCGACGCGACGGTCGGATCCGATGCGCGCGGCGCACGATCCTTATGGGAGGACGCGCTCGCGTTCGTGGCTGCGCACCCGAACGACCCAAGAGCGGCCGAAACGCTCTACCGCCTGATCCGCGTCGCGCGCTGGGGCGGCAATCACGACCATCTTGGGCGGAGAGCGTTCATACTTCTCCATTCCCGCTATGCCGGATCAGGCTGGGCCAAGCGCTCGCCATTCTATTACAACAGTTGAATTTTGCCACTCTGACAAACACCGACCTTGAGAAGAGGCGAGCGGCACCGCTAATAATGGGAACAGATGCGTTGTGGGCGGCGGCAACAACGCGCCCATTGCGGTCGTAGCTGCAAGTTCGGGTCGATCCCAATTACAGACGTCTACTATTTGATGTCCTGAAAGTTGCCGCCGTCTCAGAACGGCTTCGTCCGCGACCGTTTCGATCCGTCCGCTGACATCTCGTTGCAGCACGGTATTACGGCAGTGCTGGTTGGAAGGCGCCGGCTGTCGCAGGCGAGCGCCAACACCGGGGGCCGATTGCCGGCGTGCGCGCCAGCAAGAAATATCGCTGGTTTGCGTGGTGCTATCTGATCATGCGGGTCTCGGACGCATTGGCTTCGATAACCCGGGCGGCCGTGTTAATGATGATCTGCGTTGTCCGTGAGATGCCGATGATGAGCCCGGAAGGGTGCTGAACCACTATATGCTCGGCGGTCGTCATCCGGCCGCCATTCGGCAGCGCGCGCTGCGAAACGCGGGAGAGACGAACCATGTTGCCTGTGCCGGGCTCCCGGGTAACGACGGCATCTTCTTCGGTAATGTTCGACGGTACGAACATCTCGGCATCTTGGAGAAATTGTGCTTCGCGCGTCGCGGGCGGTTGCGCGGCGAGTTGGTTTGCAAAGCTCACGCTAGCTGGGTGGGCATGCAGTACGGCGATATAGGCGTTCCAAGTCGCGGGAAGATCGATCACGCGCACGGGTTCGCCGATGGCATTCAGGTGAATTCGGACCGGCACCTTGCCGGCATCGAGGGTCGCGATCGCGAGAGCGTCGCCGGGCGGGGCCTTGAAGGAAGGCTCGGTGATCGTCAGGCGGTATCCGCCATCCTCGCGCGTGAACACGACGTTGTGCCGTACCTCGATAATGCTCTCCCCTTGCGGCGTCGGGTGACGCTGGATAGTTTCGTAGTGGACTGGATTGCCGAGTGGTGGAGCAAACACCGAAGCAGCGGCGGCGGATGCGGCGAGCATCAAAAGAGTAGGCATGACCTCTCCTCACGGTTTCCATTAAACGTATGCGCCCGGCCCACGGGCGCACGAAAGGGAAAAACAGCGAGTTGCGGCCATGCGAGGACCCGGGGCGGCCGGGTTTGACGGCTATTTCAAGCCTCGACGGAGGCCGCCGAGAGCTCGCCGCCCTAAGTGGGGCAAATACGTCGCCAACGTGCCTCCTTAGCATCCGACGGCTGTATGCCCCGCTGCTGGCGCAGATCATCTGGTTCATCGGCGCGATCGGGATGGTCGCCTTCGCATGGATCATCGTCAGTCGGTGGATGAGCCATCGGCAACTCGTCGCGCACGCGACGCCGGCGTGGATCGTGCCGGTGGTCGGTATGCTCGACCTGCCGCTGGCCTTGCCGTCGCTTGGGCTGCCGCCTATGCACGAGGTGATGGTGCTGGGGCTCGCGGTCGGTTTCGGCGAACGCTCAAGCGCCTTGAGTGACGACTTGTGCGCCGCCGTTTGACCTGCAGCAGTCTCGGAACGCCCGCTCTAGCGGCGGATGAAAGCGAGGATGTCAGCGTTGACTTCCTCAGCGTGCGTCGTGTGCATACCGTGCGGGGCGCCGGCATAGATCTTCATCTCGCTGCCGCGGATGTTCGACGACGGCGCGAGCGCGGCAGCCGAGCCGAAGAATGGCGGGCGTCGACCAAACCTCGTCGCTCGAAGGGGCCGTCCGGAACGTCAGCCGCTAAAAGAAGCGGACGATCGCTGAAGGCCACCAGAATTTGCCGTTGGCCGACTGCTCCGCAGCCGACCGACGGGCATCTCCGGAAGAGGGCCTTGCCCGGTTTCGATCCGAAGCGGATCCGCAAATAGACCTCGAGCCTGCCGAACTTGATCCGCCATCCCTGCGGCGCCCGCACGAGGTCATCGTGAAAGGCGCCGGCCGCGTTGAAGCGGATATTGGATCCCTCGTCCGGACGCCCACGATGGGTCGCATAGAAGTCCGTGCGGTCCGTAGCGATGTCGCCGTCGAGCTTCACAATCGGCAGACTGAGCATGTGCTGTCGCTCAAGCCATACAAAAGGGTCGTACCGTCAAACGGTACGACCCCCAGTTGGACGCGTCGCGGATCATTCTCCGCTCGTCGCTCGACAATCAGAATTTCGCCCCGACGGTCACACCGTACTGTCGGCCGACCGGCAGATAGCCATCCATATCCCCGCCAAAGTCGCTCAACCGCGCGTTCACCGAGGCGATCTCCGGCGTGTGATCGTTGGTTGCATTGTTGACGTAAGCGGTAATCGAATAGCGCTCATTCTCGAAGCCCGCCCGCAGATCGACGACGACGCGCGGTCCGTAATAGCTGATATTGTTATTGAGTATGTAATCTTTGCTTTCGTAGCGCCCGTTATAATTAGCGATAACATTCCAGTCATTACCGATAGGGATAGAGACATCGACACCGGTGGTGACCTGAAGATTGTTTTCGCGTGGAAGGCTGAGCCCGTTGAGCGAGAGCGCCGCCTTGTTAAAGTTGCTGCTATTGTACTTCGAATTTGCCGGCAGGATCACGACCCGCCCTGCGCATTGGGCTATGAGCGGAGTGATAACACCGGTCGTCACGTTGGCTGACGCGCAGGCTGATGCCCCGCCAAAGTCGAACGCGTCCTTGCCGAATTTCGGATCAGCGTAGCCAACGCCGGCGCGCAGAGTCAGTCCCTTGACGGGTCGCGCCGAGAGTTCCGCCTCGAAACCCGTATTATGGACACTGCCGAAGTTCTTTGTGACAAGGCCCGCGTTCGTCGGCACCGAGGATGGCCCGGAAATCTGGATATCCTTGGTGTCAATATGGTAAACCGCAACATTCAGCTGCAGTCGATTATTGAATAGGCTGTTCTTGATGCCCACCTCGTAAGTGATATTCTTTTCCGGATTGAACTTGAGGTCGGGTTGTGACCCATCGGCGGCTGCGACGGCACGCTGGTTGAAGCCACCCGACTTGGTCCCGTTGGCAACGCTCGCATAGACATTGATGCCGGGCGTCACGGTGTATTTTATAGAGCCGCGAAAGTTGCCGTAATTAAACGTTCCCGACACAGCGTCGGGTCCATTCGGATATAGGTAGGGCGTTGGTGCGGGACCCGTGCACGACGCTGTCGGCACTGTCAGGGTACTTGCGCAACCCGTCGTGCGGATTACCAGCTGGTCCTTGCGCTGATGTGTATAACGATATTCTCCGGACACCGTAAGGCCGGGTAAAATGTCGTAGTCGGCACCTGCGAAACCCGAGTATTGCTTGTCATGCGACAACGTCTGACCAATCAGATTACTGACTTGACCATTGCTAGTGAGTGAGTTCGCCGGAAAACCGGGTAGCAGCGTCTGCCCCGCGGGCAGTTTCGTACCGTCGATGCTGACCAGGGTCGTGCTGAAAGTGCGGTCTTTGTAATAGAATGCACCGACCTGAAGCCTGAGCGGCTTGTCCTGTGCAGATTGCAGCCGCACCTCCTCGCTCAGATCCCTGTTGTTCGTGTTCGACCCGAAGAGCTCGGGTAGATATATGATGCCCGGCCCGGGCGAGAGTATGAAGGGTATGCCAAATCGGCGACCGATAAAATCTGTCAAGCGCTGTTCGTTCACCTTGCTGTAACCGGTAAGCGAGCTCAGCGTAACCGGTCCAAAGTCGTAGCTGGCTTTCAAACTAGCGAAGTTGACGTCGCGATCATTGCCGGATGCACCCGCGTTGCTGTTAATGGCTGGCACCTCGACGGGATGCACGTCGGGATCAAACTTGCCGCAGAACTGCGAATAGCCGGTTCCGCTCGGATCCTGCGCCAGTGGAACATTTCGGGCGCCGCAATTGTTGGCATTATAAGCGATCGCTGACAGGCCGAACTTATCCTTCCCGTGGTAAAAAGTCCCAGCAATCCGGAGGCGGGATGTCGGTTTGAACAATACAGCGGCCTCGAGGTCGCGCTTTTCAAAACCACCAGCCGTCTGGTTTGTCACGGAGTCGTGATAGCTTCCATCGTAATGTTCGTAGCCCGCAGCGAGACTGACACCCAAGACGTCTTTGATAATCGGATAGCTGATCCGCCCGGATCCGCTATACTGCCCGTCATTGCCGCCAAATCCGGTGATGCTGCCGTGCGCTTCCGTTAGCGAAGGTTGAAGCGACACATAGTTGATCGCACCTGCAAAGGCGTTGTGACCATAGAGAGAGCTAACTGGTCCCTTAACCACTTCGACGCGATCAATCGCGATGAGTCCCAGGTTTATCGCGGTGTTGTTTGACACGTAGACTCCGTCGAAGAACACCGCGACGTTCGGATCACCGGACCCACCGTTGAGGTTTGTCTGTCCACGGATGACCGGGTTAACGCCGAATTCAGAACCTCCGCTGGTTACCTGCAAACCCGGCGTCAGATAGGCGATGTCGCGAAGATTTCTGACATTCGCGGCCGTCAGCGCTTCGTTCGTGATCGCGGTAACTGCGAGCGGCACCTCCTGAAGCTTCTCGGCTCGACCGCGCGCAGTGACGACAATTTCCGCAGATCCAGGATCGGATGTCGAGGTTGTCGTATCGGTCTTGGCGGCAGTGGTGGGCGTCGCAATATCCTGCGCGAAGACCATTGTGGGCACCACGAGCGCAGCCACTGCGCAGCCGTGCAGCAAGTATTTACCGGTTTTTGTTGTCACGCGGTTTTCCATGATTTACCCCCTTTTTTTTATGTTGCAGTTGACAGCCTCGAAAATATCATGGCCGCTTTGCGACCTCTGGTGCGAAGACCTTAAGCGTTACGCTGAACTTGGCATCACCCAAGAAGATGCACTATTGCCACAATCGAAATAGAGGGCCGGCTTGTCCTGAGGTCCATGATTCAATTTCATGGCGCCGTCATATCGGCTAGCGTCGTTATAAAAGCACTATCGAGTACATCCAGCAGCGGTACATCGCCGCGAATTTCTGCCAGACGTCCATCGTGCGCTGACAACGGTGTTCGGGCATCGCTTACGCGTACGAGTGGCACGGCGAGAGTTATCAGGTCGCCCGCTGCATCATGATCAAGTGCCGCGTGGACCGCCCAACCATAACTTTCTCGCGCACGCATCACGTCCATTGTCCAACGGTGCAGCGGGCGGGCCGAAAAATCTGCAGGTATTCGACGCAACGAGACAAAACGTCGGTCGTACCAAGGCCAATAGATCTGCGAGTCGCGTAGCATAAGCCACGTGCGATACCAATGCTGTCCTGTTTCCTCGATAGCTATCGGAGGTACATATTTCTCTCGAAGTTCCTCGCGCTCTCTGTGATCCGGTAAAAGAATACCCTGTATCGCCAGCACAGTCTTGTTAGCGGGAGCCAGGGTCGCCATCGCCAGCGCGACCGACGAACCAAAGCCTATTCCATATAGAGTTACCTGGTCGACCCCGAGCCTTTCCAGGACTCCAGAAAACGTATCCGCTAGCACTTCGATCGACGGTATATCGCCCGGCGCATCCGACTCACCGCAACCGGGCAGATCGGGTGCGACCACGAAGTACCGCTCGGCCAATCGCGCGATCAGCGGTTCGGCTTGTTCGGAAGACCCTGGGGTGTCATGCACAAGAAGCAAGGCGGGACTGGAGCGGTGTCCAGCGTAACGTATATGGATCTGCCCATCGGCGGAGTCGATAAATTGCCGCTCGATCCCAACTGTACTGTTGACGTCGTCGGGATGCGCCGGCGCGCGGCCCTCGGCGCGGTAACGCGCGAATGTTGCGGCGATCAACTCGCGCTTACGCTCATATGATGTCCCGATCTCAACGATCGCCTGTCCCGCCTTGAGCGGTGGGAGGCGTTGGAGATGGCCATAGAGCATGTCTGTTTCGGTCGCGGTGAAGACGGTGGGCACCTCTAATTCTGCCGCCGCCGCGATAGCGCGAGCCCCATAAAAACTTGCTGCGCGATAGGCTGGGGTGTAATGTTCGGCGGCATCGAAGAACATCGTCACCCAAAGATGCGTGCTCGTCGGATGATTCAGATCATAGGCGTTAAGGTTCGCTGGCACCCGCTCGCTCCACGGAAACCAGGTGGACTGGTCGCGGAAACGTGTCCACGCCTCGCTGTAGTGCCCTCCGAGATCACTAACCGGCAGTTTGCGGAAATAGTCGCCGAAAAACGCCGTACATTCCGCGTCGGTGAATGCCGGAACCCCATCCAGTACCATGCCCGTTACACATTCGGGATACCGCACCCCGAGTTCCAACGCGATCGCTGCACCAGTATGGGTTCCGAACACAGGGCAGGGTGGCATGGCAATCGCTGAAAGCGTCGCCGCCATGGCGTCCGCAAGATCGGCTACCGTCATCTCGGCGAGGGGCAGGGGATCAGACAGACCGAAGCCAGGTGTGTCAAACGCAAACACGGTGAAGTCTTGCGATAGCCGTTCGATCTCCTCCATCAACAGCCGCGCATTGGCCGGTGAGGAGTGGATCAAGACCGCTGGCGGCCCCTCACCAGCCCGAAAATAATGGACGCGTCGATCGCCAACCCGCAAAAAGCGGCGGAAGATAGGCGTTTTAGGCCCCCTCAAAACAAGATCCAGCATTTAGGTAGACGCTGAGGCATCGGAAGCATCTCCACGATTCGCCTCGAACAGTCCGCCGCCATCTTAATGCAGACAATTGGCGGCAACCGCACCACCCGCTTATCGGTGACGCCAATGGGGTGGATGCGTCCGCTGCGACGTCGTTTTTTTCATAGGCCGCGTGAGGCGTCGTGTCATCGGACGCTGAATTTTATGCTCTATTCAACGCAAGGCCATGGAAGGAGCATCATGCCCGAAACGGCGGTCAAGACAGAAGACAAGGCAGGTATCTGCCCGAGCACCTGTGGTTTGAAAAAACCGGTCTCCGGCTCGATGCGGTGCGACGCCATTGCTGGCGGGCGCTGCGCGGCGCCTGCTACCGCTCTGGCAGACGGTCTGCTGCTTCGTGCGTCGCCGGCAGGGTGAAGGCGCGTGGCAGCACGGCCACTACGCGCTCGTCCTTGCCGACCGCGAGCGCTGCGGCCGGAAAGCCTCGCCGTCGGCCGCGATCCTCGACAGCCAGTCGATCGTGGCTATGCCGTACGTCCCGTCACCCGGGCCGCCGACAAGGCGCACGTTTCGCGCGAGACCGCTCACAGCGCGGCCAAGGCGTCGAGGGTGGCCGGCGCGGCCTGAACCGCGGTCCGCTGCAAATAATGCTGCATACCAAAAAACCCGCCCAGTTCCTGGCCGCCGCCGGCTCGCCCCGGACCGCCGTGGAGCAGATGGGGCATCGCCGCGCCGTGCCCGGTGGAATCGGCTGCACTGTCACGATCGACGATGATGACGCGGCCGTGGCTGGACGCCGCACCCAGCACGACCGCGCCGACCACCGCGGGATCGTGGCTGAACAAGGAGAGGACCAGCGAGCCCTTGCCTGCGCGGGCTATCGCGATCGCGTCCTCAATATCGTCGTAGGGCATCAGCGTGGCGACCGGACCGAACGCCTCGACTTCATGGACGACAGTAGCGTTCGACGCCGTGTCGCAGCGAAGCAGCGTAGGCGACAGAAACGCACCGGTCGCCGTGTCCGCATTCACCAGCGCGGGCGCGTCTCCGCCGAACACCACCCGCGCTTCCTCCTTCAGTCGTTCGATATTGGCGCGCACGTCCTCGCGCTGCCAAAGACCAGCCAGTGCGCCCATGCGGACGCCATCTTCGCGCGGGTCTCCGACCGTCACCTTCCGCAACCGGGCGATGATCGCCGCCTCGGCCGCATCGGCAAGGGGGGAGGGGACGAGCGCGCGGCGGATAGCCGTACATTTCTGCCCTGCTTTCTGCGTCATCTCACGCACGATTTCCTTGACGAACAGTTCAAATTCCGGGCTGTCCGAAGTCGCGTCGGGGCCGAGGATCGAGGCGTTGAGGCTGTCCTGCTCGGCACTGAACCGCACACCTTCCCGCACGATCGTGGGGTGCACCTTCAGCCTGGCGGCCGTCTCGGCCGAGCCCGTAAAGCTGACCACATCCTGCCCGTCCAACCGTTCGAGCAGATCGCCGGTTGCGCCGAGCAGCAATTGCAGCGCACCGGCTGGCAGCGCGCTGCTCTCGACCAGCATACGGAACGCCGCCGCCGCAACATAAGCGCCGACACTCGCCGGCTTCACGATCGCGGGCATGCCGGCGAGCAGCGTGGGAGCGAGCTTTTCGAGCATGCCCCATACCGGAAAATTATAGGCGTTGATGTGGACGGCGACGCCGGTAAGCGGCGTCAGGATATGCTGGCCGGCGAAATTGCCCTTGGAAATGGCCTCCCGCGCGCCATCGACGAGGATGTGCGTGTCCGACAGCCCCTTTGCCTTGGAGGCATAGACGAATAGCGCGCCGATCCCGCCCTCGATATCAAATGCCGCGTCTGAACGGGTCGCGCCAGTTGAGAAGGAGAGTCCGTAAAGCTCCTCTTTGCGCTCGGTAAGTGCGTCGGCCAGCGCGCGCAGGAGCTTTCCCCGTTGTTGAAAGGTAAGCTGGCGCAGTGCTGGCCCCCCGGTTTCGCGGGCGTATCGGATCATTGCGGCGGGGTTGGCGGGGTCGCGCGGCAGGACCGCAACGGTGGTCCCGTCGATGGCCGAGCGAAGTGGCTCGCCGGCGGCGGCGGGCTGCCAGCGATCGCCGACAAAGTGTTCCAGCGGAGCAGGCGTCGTCATTGATGCGGGCTTTCGTTTGGTGGGAGCAGGCGAGTGGATCGTTCCGTACCGGCGTCTGATCGCCCAACTTTGCGAGCCGCTTGGCCAGTTGTGTGGCGCCTCGCCGCCATTCGGGCAGCGTATCGACGGACAGGATATCCCGCTCGCCGGGCTCGCTCAGAAAATGAGCACCAGCAAAGCTCTTGATGCAGTACCTTCCATCCGAGAGCGTGCTGAGCAGTCCGTTCGCCACGCGATTGCGGCGTTCGAAGATCACCGCGGATTCGGTCATGGCGGCGCGCAACGCTTCGGTTCGGCGTGATAGCGGGTCAGCCGTTCATCAATCACCTGGCGCCGTCGCTGGAAATCCATGTCGTGCAAGACGTAAGACGGGCGGTCCCGCTTATCGCCGACGCAGAACCACCGCGCTATCAGCTGCCTAGAACGATAATCGAACGCGGAGCCGCGCGCGATGAAGCCGCGGATACGCGTATGGGCCTGATTGGCGCGATCCAAGGTGCGCTCGGAATCGGCAGAGATCTCCGCCACTTCTTTCTTCCCCCGTACCGGCCTTCGACCTTACTGCCTGGCCACTTGTCTGCCGTCGCGCCGGCGCATGAAGCTCGTCACCGCGCGGCGATAGTCGGGGTGGCGGCCAAGCAAACCCTGCGCATCGCGTTCGGTATCGAGCGCCTGATCGAAAGACTGTTCCGCCGCCGCGCGAAGCTGGCGTTTGATCGCGGTAAGCGCCGCACGCGGGCCGTCGACAAAGCGGCGCGCGACCCGTTTCGCCTCCTCCGCCAGCAGGTCATCATCCACGGCACGCCAGATCAGGCCGATCCGCTCCGCCGCTTCAGCATCGATCGGTTCGGCGGTAAGCGCGAGGCCGAGTGCACGGGCCTGGCCGATGATCATTACGACGGTGGTTCGTTTCCCGGTGCGCCTAACGTCCTCGCTTTCAACGGGGTCCCGAACTACGTTATTCCGACCAATGGCAGCCAATCTACCGTCGTGAACGTCAATTCCGACGCGTGGTTCGTCCAGCCGGAATTCCATCTTGCGCGGCAGCTCGATTTGGTGCTCGGAAGCCGTATAACGAAAGATCTCAAAACCGGCGTCGATAGAACTGGCTATACGACCGCCTCACCACTCGCCATACCTATTTTTTATGAGCATAGTAAGCCAACCTTTCTTGCTGGCCTGAACTATCGTCCTTTGAATAATGTTCTGACTTACGCGAAGTTTACGACGGGCTATATCTCGGGCGGATTTTTCGCCACGCGATCGTTCGCTCCCGAAACATCGAAGTCATATGAAGTCGGTGTCAAGGCCGACCTTCTGGATCAACATCTGCGCACCAATCTGTCCGCGTTTGATGTGAAATATAATAATCTTCAGTTTACGAACAGCGGGGCGAGTGTCGGGTTGCCAGCGTTTTCGCAGGTTGTGATAAATGCGGGTAATGCAAAAGCGAAGGGTTTTGAGTTCGAGAGCACTGCTGTCCCGACAAAAGGGCTAACCTTGTCTTTTAACGTCGGATACACCGATTTCAAATTTACGTCGGTAAGCCCGCTTTTGGCCTTCTTCGGAAATTATATTCCCGCGCTGCGGCCGAAATGGACCGGAAATGCCTCGATCCAATATGAAACGCCTGAAGTGTTCGATGGCGCACATCTCCTGATGCGGGTCGACACGAACTATCGCTCCAAGCAATATCTGGTAGCCACCTACCCGAGTCAGGCCATCCTTGACCGAGAAACGGTTTATAGTAGCTGGATCGTCAATGGACGTGTCGGGCTGGTCGATCTCGATATCGCTCGAAAAAAGGCACAGGTGGCACTGTGGGGGCGAAATATCCTGAATAATAAGAAGATAGACAATGCGTCCATTGGTACTTTTGTGACTGCCGTTACGTATGAACGCGCACGAACATTCGGGTTGGATTTGTCGTTCGATCTTTAACTCCCGGGCGGTTTGTTGAGCGATATGATACGATCGCGCATTGGTCGGAAGCGGTGCGTCTTGTGCCGGGACGTGGGTGAGACATCCATCCCTGTTTTCGAGTCGGACATGGGCCGCTCCACCTGACGTGCGCCATTGGGTTGTGTCACGTCCGCGACATCGATGCCCCGTGGGTCCCACCCACGGGCGTCGATGTCGCCGGTTAACAGGCTGTTGAAGAAGCAGGCGAATGGCGCGGGGCGCAGGAAGCGGTGCCGCGGCTCGCCATAAAAATGGGCTTCTTCATCGGCGAGCGGGCGCACCAGTGGCCGGGTCGCCTCGACGGAGTGGCAATGGCTGCGGCGTCGAGGGGGATCTGTCTCGGGCGCTTGTCAAGCGCCCGGGCGAAATGGTGGACCAGCGCGGGGTTCATTACCATCACCGGCAAGCCGGCGGCCCCCCGGTGCGGCTGCGACCACCGTCTCGTGGCCACCAGTCGCCTCCAAGCCGATCAAGAGCGTGGCCGGCTTCGCCCAGCCGCCCAGCCGCTCACCAGCGCGTCCGGCACCTCGCCATCACGGCCCGCCGTTCATCTCTCGCCGGCCGGCGAGAGATGAACATGAAAACGATCCTTCGACACGTCGATCCGGCCATAGCTCATGGCCATCGTCTCCCGTCCTTGCACAAACGGGCCCGCTGCGCGGCCGGCCGACTATTCGGGTACGATAACCGTGCGGCGGAGCGATCTCGCCGAGCGTCGGCTCAAGAGCGCCTGGACAGCACGACCCGTCCGCCACGGCCGCATCGCCTTCTCTATACGACGCAGCCGACGGGAGGTCACAAGATCAGTAGAGGCTTAATTCGACGCGAAGGCGTGTGAGCGCCTCGGTCGCAATGGGGTCCGTTTCCCCTCGGCCAGCTATGTCAAGCGCGCCGCTCTCCGCATCGGCCGTCGCGCCGGCCTGATAGAAGAGCTGCCACGCCGCCTTCTCGGCAGCGTTGAGCACGCTTCGTCTCGGATAGCTGGCGGCGGTCGAGTCCGCGATGCTCCGGCGAAGCGCTTCGCTCAGCCTCTGGCCGAGCGGGCGATCGTCGGCGAGCGCCGGGCGGTCCCGGCCGACGGGGACACTGTCTTTCGGCCATGCCTGATGACTACGCGTGAATTCGATCTCGTCCGGGGAGAGCTCCGGCACGTCGACGCCGTAGAAGTCGACATGCGCGCCCGGCATGAGATGGACGCCGCGCAATGCGTCGGGCGCGGTGCCATCTTCCACCCAGCTTGTGATCGGCCCAACATAGTCGATCGCGCTCGCGCCTTCACCGCCCGAGCAATGATCCATGCCCGGGATCATGAAGAGCCGCGCGAAGCGGCGCGTGGCGTCCGGCCCGTCCATGGTCTTCTCGACGGTCTGATAATAGTCGATCGTCGGCGGCGGCAGTACCGAATGATCGGCCCATCCCTGCACCAGGATCAGCCGGCCGCCCCGGTCGCGAAAGGGGCGAAGGTCGGGATTGTTAGGCTCGACCATCGAGTCGATCGTCGCCGGCTCGCCACGTCCGACGGCGAGGTCGTCGAGCGGCTGCCAGGTCTCGCCGGGCAGCGGCGCGTTGCGGATGTAGTTGCCGATCCAGTTGAGTTCGGACCCCTTGAGCGCGCCGCGCCATTCGTACAGCTTGTGGACGACCGCGATCTGCGCCGGTGTCAGGCAGTCGCGCGTGTCCGCCCCCTGGCATGCGATTGCCTCGGGCTCCCAGCTGCAGCGGGTCGGATCCCCGATCAGTCCGTCCATCCTGCCGTCGTTACGATCGCATGCCCTCACCACCGCCTGATGGATCAGTACGGCCTTGCGGTTGGGCAGGATCGGACGCCCGCCCTGTCCCAGGTTGAACCGATCGATATCGCTGATGCTGGCCGCCTGCTTGGAACCGAACGGCGCCAAGCTGGCTGGCGCGACCGCGACTATCCCGTCGAAGTCATCGGGGAAGCGCTGCGCCTCGATCAGCGCCTGACGGCCACCGGTCGAGCAGCCATAGAAATAGGATCGCTGCGCTGCCCGACCGTAGAAGGATGCGAGAATGGCCTTGCCGGCGATCGCCGTGACGTGCGTGGCGCGGTAGCCGAACTCGACCAGGCCCTGAAGGTTGTTGGCTACCCAGTTGTTGTCGATGATGCTGGACGTGTGCCCCATGTCGGTGACCAGGCAGGCGAAGCCGTCCCGCGCATGGAGTCCGCACACGAGCTCCATGGCGATCACTCCGCAGCTTCCGCCGCAGCCCCGCACGATATAGCGACCGTTCCAGTGACCGATCGGCATGTAGAGGGCGAAGTTGTCCGTCGGGTTGACGTAGCCGGTGACGCTGCACAGCGCCTGCCGTTTGGCTGTGGCCGGGATGACCGCGGCCTTCTCGATCCAGGTCGGTGCGTCCTTCAGTCCTTGAAACCGTCCTCCCGCCAACGCCTCGCACCGCGCCGCATCGAGCGTCGGCGTTGTCGCGGCACCCGCCGTCTGGGCAAAGGCCGGTGACACGGCCAGCAGACCGGCGACGAGGAGGAGCAGGCGCAGGACGCCGCGCATCAGGCGGCCTTCCACGATGGTGAGCGCTTCTCGCGGAAGGCACGATAGCCTTCCTGGCCATAGGGCTCCGTACGGTTGTAGCGGCTGAACGCGGCGAGTTCCATCGCCGCGCCTTCGGCTGTGCCGAGCCCCTCACCGTCGCGCATGATCTTCTTGAGCGTCGCGATCACGGGGCGGGGCTTGTCGACCAGCGTGCGCGCGAACGCCTTGGCTTCGTCGAGCAGTTCGGCAAGCGGCACGGATCGCCGCGCCAGCCCGATATCGACGGCCTCCTGACCCTTGTACCAGCGCGCGGTCCACAGGATCTCCTTGGCGCGCTGATCGCCGACGCGACGCTTGAGACGCAACGTCACGCAGGCCGGCAGAACACCCGCGTCGGTGTGGACGTCGCCCACCTTGGCCTCGTCGGCGACGAACATGAAATCGCAGCCAAGAGAAAGCTCGAAGCCGCCGGCGCGGGTGAAGCCGTTGTTGGCGGTGATCGTCGGGATCGGCAACGCCTCGAGCGCGGTGATGATACGGTTCATCCGCGCGACGATCGCATCGAAATAGTCGAGATCACCGAACGCGCGCTCGAGCAGGTCGAGATCGAGCCCGACGCAGAAGGCACGACCCTCGCCGGTGATGATCAGCGCGCCGATGCCATCGTCGGCCCGCACGTCGGCGATGATCGCTTCGAGATCGTCGAGCCGCGCCTCGGTGATGCCGTTGAGATTGTCGGGCGTGGCGAAGGTCGCGACCGCGATGCGATCGGCCTTTTCATAGCGCATGGTGGTCAGGTTCATTGCGATCTCCAAAATCCAGGCGATCCTAGTCGAGGCGACAGTCCACCTGCATCCGCCGTCGCGTTGCTGCCCGGATGTCGGGTGCGGTGCTTCAGATCGGCGGCGGTGCCTTGAGTCGTGCGCCTCAGCCAGGCGCGGCTCGAAGCCCCCGCCTGCAGGTGCATCTGCCCAGCCTGCTTATGCCAAGTCCGCGTGAGTCCGAACGGACGTCGGGGATTTCCAAACCCGGTTCGATCTGGTTCGACATCGGGGATCGATCAGGATCGACCGCAGCCGGTGCGCGTACGGGACATCGACGGGATGGGGCGTTGGCGATCCGCTATGGACGGCCGTCGCGACCGGCCAGATGCCATCCCTTCGGCTATGGGGCGGGGAAGGGCAGTTCGGTAAAGGCGAGAGTCTCAATCTTCTCGGCCATCACCTGCAAGCGCGGGACGAAATCGGCGAGCGCCTGCTCGTGCGTCAGCCCGCGCGCCATGAACACCATCAGCAGGACCGCCTTGATCTGGCCCCGGTGGCGGATTGGTACGCTGACGCTCCGCTCTCGGCCGAGATCGAGACCGAAGCTGTAACCTTCGGCGCGGGCGCGGGCGAGCGCGTAGGCCATCCGCGAGGCGTCTCGTGCCGGCGCCTGCGCGGGATCATCGGATGCGCGCAGCACATCCAGCATGATGCGCTGCTGCTCAGGATCGAGGAAGGCCAGGTGGACAATGCCGCTCGACGATACGGCCATAGCGATCTCCGAGCCGATATGGCGGCGATGGAGACGCAACGAGGTGGCCGGATCGGTAGTCAGCCGCAGGCTCATATATTCGCCCGCTGCCGTTGCTATGCACAGGGGCCAACCGATTTCGCGCGTCGTCTCGAACAGCATCGGTGCCGCGACGTGCGCGATCCAGCTCTCGTCGGAGTAGCCGCCCGAGAGCGCACGCACCCGTTCCGTCAGATAGAAGCGCTTGGTCTGTGGATCCCGCGCGACGAAGCCCTCGGCGCGCAAGGTCATCAGCACGCGCTCCGCGGTCGTGCGGGGCAATCCTATATTGTGCCCGAGCTCGGATATCGACAGCGAGCCGTGGCGATTGATGAGTATCATCGCCTTCAGTCCGCGTTTGAGGGACTTGAGTTCCTGGTCGGCATCCATCCCGCGATGATCGTTCGGACGCGCACGCTTGGCAAGATTGAGGAAAGCGCAATTCTCCTTGCGGTTTTGGCGCTGGCGCGGGGGTCGCGGGGCGCCGAGAAGGGGACGCTGCGACAGGAGACATCATGGCCCTAGCTACCGACCTCTTCATCGATGGCCCGGCGGGCCGCCTGGCGGTTCGCACCAAGGGGCTGGAGACGGGGCCGAAGCAGGTCGTAATCCTCATCCAGGGTGCGAACCTGTCCGGCCAGCTCGGCTATGATTTCGCCTTCGACGAACGCGGCGACTATTCCTTCATGGAGGCGCTGGTCGCCCGCGGATACGGCGCGATCACCTTCTCGATACGCGGATACCGCGCTTCGGAGCTCGCCGGCCATCCCCATTCGGTGAAGACCGACGAGGCGATCGAGGATACCGCGGCGGTCATCGACTGGGTGATCGGGCAGGGCTTCGCGCGCCCGCATCTGCTCGGATGGTCGTGGGGCGGACGGATCGCCGGCCGATATGCTGAGACCCGTGGCGACCGGATCGGGCGCCTGGTACTGCTCGATCCTGCGCTCGGTGGCGGCAACACCGTCCCGTTTCCCGAGAAGGACGACTGGTGGTTCAACAGCGCCGCCTATTTCCGCGACCGGCTTGAACTCGCATTCATGGAAGCGGAAGCGCACGAAGCGCTCGCGGTTCAGGCGGAGCGCGACGAACCGCGCGCGCCCAACGGGATCCGCGTCGAGAACGAGGAAGGCAGCATCGCGGTCGATCCGACGCGAATCCAGTCCCCGACGCTTATGCTCTACGGCTTTGCCGCCGGAATGCAGAACTACATGCAGGGCGGATCGGGGCGCGCGCATTTCTTCGAGACGCTGCCGACCCACGACAAGGCGCTGGTGATCGTTCCCGATGGCGGCGACTACGCCCATCTCCAGAATGCGCGCCACCGCATCTGGAAGACCGTCGCCGACTTTCTCGACGGGTAGGCGTCAGCCCCAGCGCGGCAGGATCGTGTCGCCGTCGAAATACTGCGGGAAGAGCCGCTTGAGATCGCTCCAGCCGCGCGGATTGAGCGGCACGTCCAGCGGTGCCTTGCGCATCAGGCCCTTGACCGCGAAGGTGCCGGCGCGGCCCTCCATCCCCAGCCAGGACGGGGCGGCGATGTCGAGGCTGTACAGTCCGGTCGCGGGCACCGACGGTGCGTCGCCGACGAGATCGGACTCCTCCGCGAACCATTGCAGGACGGTGTGGGACCGTGAGCCTTCGCCGGCATCGAGGTCGGGTATGCCGTTCCGCCCGGGGAAGGATCGTATCTTTCTCTCGGTCTGGGTGATCTGGACGCGTCCATTGACCGTCGCGACGTCGATCGTCGCGCTCTCGACCGCGGCGAATGCCTGCACGGCGTCGGTGAGCCGTATGCCGGTGCCGGTCGGCTCGCGGCTGATCGTGTAACCGGACGGCCCCTCCTCGAACGTCCGCCCGGCGGCTCGGGTCACACCGGTCAGGGGATTGACCCAGTCGTCGACGACTTCTCCGGTCGCAGCGTCGCGGAACAGCCCGATCTCCCACCACGGCACGCGAAAGGCGTCGGCGCCGATCGGCTCCGCGCGGTAGAGCATCACCGTCTCGACATGGTTGACGATGATCTCGGGATGGCCATCCGTGACGAAGGTGGTGGTGCCGAGATACCACCAGGCGGTGACGGCGTCGTCGCCGGAGGTCAGCGTGCGCCGATAGGCGTCCAAGGCATCGATCATCGTTCAAAACCTCTGCTAAGGAAACGCTGCCGGGTCGGCGCCGCCATGGGTCTCAGGAGCCGGTCGATCAGCACGGCGTGGGTGCTGATCGACTGGCGGCGGCGCACTGGCGTCGATCGCCAATGTCCCGCTAGGTGCCCAGTGACATGCGGCGCGACGCGAAAGACCTGCGCACAAACCATTGCCGCTGGACGATCGCGGGTGGGGACCGGCGCCGTCCACCTGCGGTCATGGTCGGCTCATGTGCCGGTGCGGACCGCCTATTCCCGGATGGCGCCAACGAAACTGATCGGGGGGAGCTGGCCTTTGAGGTAGACGGGCTCGCGGATGCCTCGGACGAGATTCTCGCGCTTGAACCCGGCCTCGACGAAAGCCTGGTCGTAGTCGAGCGTCTTGTAACCGGCGGAGAAGGGCTCGTTGGCATTGTTGCCGAACCAGCTCATCAGGAGATTGTCGAAGGGGTCGGGCGCCGGCGCGCTGCCGCCGTCGTGCAGCGTCACGCCGCCGGGCGCGAGCAGGCGATGCGCCTCCTTGAACAGCCCGCGGATCACAGGCTGCGGGCATTCGTGGGTGAGCAGCAGCGAAACCACCAGATCGAAATGCCCGTCGGGGAAGTCGGTCGCAGTCGCGTCCTGCTGGCTGAAATGGACGCCGACGCCAAGCGATTCGGCGCGCCCATGCGCGTAGCGGACCTGCGGTCCCCCGACATCGATGCCATGGACCTCCGCGCCCGGATAGGCCTCTTTCCAGGGGAGCGTGGTAAAGCCCGGCCCGCAGCCCATGTCCAGGATACGGCGCGGTTTGAGATCGGGGAAGCGTTCCTTGATGAACTCGGCCTGCCCGACGCCCATCGCGTCGTTGCGCGGCCCGAGCCCGCCGAAGGCGAATACGTGCACGCCGCGATCATAGAGCGCGCCGGCAAACGTATCGTCTGCCGAGAGTTCGGTGTGGAAGTTGCCCGGCATAACGTGGATGTCGACCGAGTCGATGTAGCGCGGAATGGCAAGCTCGGCGTTGGTGCGCAATGTACCGAGGTCCGAGGCCCTGGGTTGTGCGGCTTCGTCGAGCCTGTCGAGCTGGCGCTCGACGCTCTCTCCCACCGTATCCCAAAGCAGCTCCTGCGCGGCGCGTCCGACGATGTTGGCGCCGCGGTAGTAGAAGCTCTCGCGCTCCATCAGATCGCGCGCCT